>NZ_JBXGGR010000038.1:0-41676 GCF_056855035.1 Suttonella sp. | reverse complement strand
AAACATCGGCAACAACGGATAAGCAGGACGACCGCCGTGGTCGCGCAAATCAGCCACTTTTTTACTAGCAAGAGTGTGTTCAATAGCTTGCCAATCGAGCAGTTGGGTGATTTTAAGCAAGGGGAAACGGTCAGCGTATTGATTGAGTAGGGTTTGGGCGGAGTGGTAGAAGAAGCTGCTCATGGAAAAATCCTCTCAATTCTGGGTTGGGGAGAATTTAGAGGATTTTTTGGGGTTTTGCAAAGGTTTCAGTCTGGATGCAAGCGTTAAAACCCAGGCAGAAGAAGTCTTAGCCCAAATTGATCAATGGCTTGAAAAATGCGGTTCGGATAAAAGCCATCTGCTGGAAGCCACTATTTTTTTAACGGATATGGCAGATTATGATGAAATGAATACTGCTTGGGATGCCTGGGTGGATTCAAACAACGCACCTGCGCGTGCCTGCGTGCAAGCCCTCATTGCCAAACCCGAGTGGAAGGTATAGTCGAAGAACTGAAAAAGTGACACAAAATATCAAGCTGCGAGCGTTATAGAGAGTACAGCAAAATGAATTAAAACTGTAACTCTTTTTGAAATCTTTGACTATAGAGATAAAAGTATCTGCCCTGCAGAAATAAGAAGCAAGCTCTCGTCGGAGAAGTGAAAAAATAGTACAGGGAGGCGAGCCGCAGACAGCACAAGAGCGTACGGCAAGGCGAGCCAAGTCCATCATACTGTTTCGATTCTTCGACTCTCTCTAGCTCAAAAACTTAATTACTGCTGCGCTTAAGCATATCTCATATCAGAGAAAGCTTAAGCGCAGCATTTTTCATGTTTGCACAAACCATCCTCAGAGAAGCCGAAAAAACATACAAAACAAGACCATGCTCAGTAGTTTTATAGTCGATTCATGACAAAGACGAACATTATATTTTTAACCTTCGCTTAGGCATTTATGCCGGACTGACACTTCATAACAAATTGTATTGGTATAAATATCTAAGCTAATAATTTATAAAGAAGTAGGTCGGATTCTTGAATCCGACAAATTTATATTTTAAGTAATGTCGGATACAAGTATCCGACCTACCCGATTGAAAAATGATTAATTTTGCCATGAATTGACTATAACTCTCCGAAATGGCCCTTATTCTCCGCGCAAATAGGCTTTATCGGCTTGTACAAAGGCGAGTAGAAGCGCGGCAAGGGCGGGGTAGACTTTGGTTTTTAAGCGCAGTTGGCGGCAGCGCGCTTCCCACAGCGGCAGCCAATTAAGCAGGGCTTCTTCGAGAAAGCGGGCTTGTTCTGCGGCGGCGTTTGTCGGCGCTTGCCGTTCTGTTTGCAGCGAATGAGCGAAGACCGCCAGAAAGACCGCCAAATGGTCGGCAGGTTCTTTAAAGTCGCTATGGATTTGCAGTTGCTGTTCTTGCAGAAATGCGCGCATGCGCTTTTCCGCATCGCCGTAGAGTTTTTTATCGGCTTCCACGTACCAAGAAGCATAAGGCGTGGCGCAGTAGTCGGCGGCGAGTAGGAAGGCGGCGGCAAAATCCGCCGCGATTTCCAAGCGGCTGTCCGGTAAACTGAGGGCTTCATTAAGCGCTTGCTGCATGTATCGGCTTTCTTGCTCCAGTCCGCAGGCTGCGAAATGTTCCCAGAGTTGGGCGGCATCGGAGCTTTGGTAGCGGTCTAAGTCCGCTTCGCTGCGTTCGACGGCTAGCCAGTCGGCAAACCATTGGTAGATGAGGGCGCGTTGTGCGGCAATGAGGGAAAAGCTGTCTTCAAATGTTGTGTGCGGTTTATTGTCGTTCATGTGAGTGAATTGGATTTTGACAGAAAAAAGCGGGCAGATGCCCGCTGTTATGTTGCGATTAATGCGGCTCTACAACCTCGCCTTGTAAATTCACATACGTCGGTCCGCCGAATGCGCTTACCGCCGGCGCTTCGCCTGTGTATTTTTCAATTTCCACGAGGCAGGTGTTGGCGCTCGGTCCTTGCGAGAGTTCGGAGGCGGCGATGTCGATGGTCAGGGTATTGGGGTCGCCGTAGGTGTCTAAGGCGCCGATTTCCGCACCCGTCGGCCCGTACCAAGCGCCTTCTTGAATCCGCACGACATTGGCGGGGAAGTCGTCCGAGACGACTGCGCCGGCAAGCAATTGTCCGCGGTCGTTGAAGACGCGTACCAAATCGCCGTTTTGAATGCCGCGTTTTGCGGCGTCTTCAGGCGAGATGTAGATGGGTTCGCGTCCTTGCACGGTATAGACGGCGCGGCGTGTTTCCGATTCGCAGGTTTGTGAGTGCAGGCGGGTGTCGGGGTGCGCGGATTGCAGCCACAGCGGGTATTTGTCGGATTGACGTCCGCCCATCGAGCGTTCGGTTTTTTCCATCCAAATGGGGTGTCCTTTGCAGTCGCTCATGCCGAATGAGGCGAGTTTGCGGCTGTAGATTTCGATAAATCCCGAGGGTGTGCCCAAGGCATTGACTTCAGGGTCTTCGCGGAAGTCGGCATGGCGCACCCAAGGTTTGCCTTCGGGAAAGAGGACGTAGCCTTTTTGCCAGAATTCCTCAAAGGGCGGGATGTGGAAGTCTTTGCGTCCGTTGTCGGCGCGGCATTCTTCGTAAAGATGCTCGACCCATTGCATTTCGTTCATGGCGCGGCTGTATTCTTCATCGCGCCCCATGCGTTTGCAGAATTCGCGCCAGATGTCGAAGTCGGAGCGCGAGTGGTAGAGCGGATCGACCAGTTTTTGCATGGCGATGATGCCGCGGTTGCTATAAGAGCCGTAGGCGTCGATGTCGTTGCGCTCGTAGGGCGTACAGGCAGGCAGAACCAAATCCGCAAAGCGGCAGGTTGCCGTCCAGTTGTAGTCCACCGCGACGACGGTTTCCAATTCCAAATAGGCTTTTTTCATGCGGTTGCGGTCTTGATGGCGATGCCATTGGTTACAACCGGAAAAGATTGCCATTTTATATGGCGGCAGTTTGACGGCATGTCCATTGAAACGGATTTCTTTGCCCGGTTCAAGCAGGGCATCAATCACGCGCGCCACAGGAATGGTGGCGCTGTAACCTTGGTAATTGCTATTGTCGTGGCGCGGTTTGCGTCCGGTATCCAAGCCGAGCGGGAATGCTCCCGGCATAGATGCGCCGCTTGAGGATACACCCACCGAGCTGTAATGGTGCGAGTAGCTGATGCCGCCGCCCGGCAGACCGATTTGTCCCAGCATGGCGGCAATAATCGCTGCCATCCAATAGGGTTGCTCGCCGTGTTCTTGGCGTTGAATCGCCCAGCCGACCATGATTTGCGTGCGGTTTTCCGCCATCAGACGCGCTAATGCGCGGATTTCTTCCGCCGGCACGCCGCAAATCGCTTCCGCCCATTCGGGGGTTTTCTCTACCATATCTTCGCTTTCGCCTTTGAGATAGGGCAGGAATTCTTCAAAGCCTAAGGTGTAGATTTTTAGGAATTCTTTATCGTATAGCTCTTCTTTCCACAAGGTATGGGCGATGGCGAGCATCATCGCCACGTCCGTCATCGGATTGACGTAAATCTGTTCGCAATTCAGATAGTTCTGCGTTTTGCTTTTCACAGGGTCGATGCTGATGACGCGGATGGATTTATCGGCAACTTTCTGCTTGAGCTGTTCCAAATAAGCGTAGGCTTCATGGGTTTCCGTATTCCAGCCCACTTGCAGATTTTTCACTAAATCGTTCGCCCATAAAATAATGACTTTCGATTCCTGCAAAATATATTCCCAAGATGTGCCTTGCGAATACACTTCTGTTGAACCCAAGACATAGGGCAGAATGACTTGCCCTGCACCGGTGGAATAGTCGCCTGCCGTACCAACGCTGCGACCGTGCATCGCTACCGCACGCAACATATGGTTGCCGCAGCTGTGTACCTGCCCGACCGAACGCCAGCCCACGTTTGCGGTATGTAAAGCCCAAGGTCCGTAGTCCTTTTGCACGCGCTCCAGCTCCGCATAGAGCAAATCCAAAGCCTCGTCCCAAGAAATGCGGATAAAGCGGTTATCGCCGCGTTCTTCGCGTTTGCTGTCTTTGCGGTGCTTGTACCAATCCAAACGCGCCATTGGATAGCGCACACGCGAAGCGCTGTAAATCACATCCAAAGTGCCGTCTAAAATCGGGGTCGGGTGTTTGTCAAATTCAAAGGGACGGATTTCTACCACGCGGTCGGCTTCCACCTTGGCGCGGAAAGCCCCCCAATGCGCGCCGGAAATCTTCCAGCCCTGCATATCTTTGGCATCCGGCTGCAAATCTATTTCCGCCGCCTGCACAATCTTCGGTGCCAACAACCAACTCGAAGGAAGCACGGCAGAAGCGCCCAAAGCAGCGAATCCGCGTAAAAATTGGCGTCTTTTTAACTCAGTCATAAATCCTCCTAATGCGCCGTTTTATCGCCCTGAACGAAGTCAGACGAATGCATTTGCAAATATTTCAATACCAATTTCGAGGTATCCGCGTCCATATTGGTAAACCCGACCATACCGGCAAACAAGCCCGGCCATTGGTTGGCATCATGTCCGGCTTCCGCTGGCGGACGGTGGCAGACGCTGCAACTTTGCGTATAGCTCGCTCTGGCGACATCCCAAATCTGCTCGGGACTTCTCACCAAATGCCCTTTCTCTATCCACGCCTGCACCGTGACTTGCTGCCATTCCAAACCGGTCAGCTCATCTTGTTTGCTCTCATTGATGCGGATATTGCCGTCGGCGGTGGCGAAATCCTTATCCAAAATCGCCGCGGTAATATTCAAGCCGAAATTGCTGTACAACACGCGTCCGAAACCTTTGTTTTTACGCCACAAATCCAGCTCGATTTGCACCGCATCGCCTTTGGATTGCAAAACCTTCACCGGCGTGGCAATTTCCAAAGCGCCGATATTCTTGCCTAAAGCCTCGTCGGCAAACAAATCCTGCGGCGAGACGCTGTAATATTCCTGCTGATTTTCAAGCGTCAAACCGTGCGCGGCAGACACCAAAGTATCAAACAAAGGATTATGTGCCCCTTTCATATCGGGCAATTGATGCGCGATACCCTTATGGCAATCGATACAGCTGGTATTGTTTTCCGCCGCGCGGCGCATCACCATCTGCGAAGTTACCCGCATTTTTGAGAAATCCATACTGTCGTAATCATGGCAATTGCGGCACTCTTTCGAATCATTGGCTTTTAAACGCGTCCATTCGCGCTGCGCCAAAGTCAGGCGGTGATCCAAAAACTTCTCTCTGGTATCAATCGTGCCGATGACTTGCCCTAACACCTCACGCGAAGCCTGCATTTTGCGCGCAATTTTATCCGTAAAATTATGCGGCACATGGCAATCGGGACAACGCGCGCGCACCCCTGTACGGTTCTGCCAATGCACCGTTTTTTGCAATTCTGGCAAAAGATTGTCCTTCATCGTATGGCAGGAAAGACAGAACTCTTCCTCATTCGTTTTTTCCATGCCGTAATTAAAGCCACCCCAAAATAAGGCTCCCGCAAGGAAGCCGCCCGTTACCAACACACCCAAGCCAATCTTGCTTGCGGGTTTGGTAAATAGCGAGTAAATCCCGCCGACAATGCCTCGAAAACCTGTCTTCATCTCTTTATTCTCTTTTTATGTACTGAACTGGATTGAAATTTATCAAATGCTTACTTCGGCGGGCCCCACCATAAGATTTGCCCGAACCACACCACAAAGCCATAAGCGCAAATTGCCAACAGCGCCACAATCGGCAAAGCGACAAAAGCCAGCAGCAGAAATTTCTTCCACTCGCTTTTTGCACTGGACGCATCGGCAACGCTATTTTCAGCAGCTGAATCAGCCATCGCATACTCCTTAGAAAAAAAATCGGCATCATGCCGAAAACCATAAAGTAAAATATTTATCGTATTTCAATTATCATGGCTAAAAAAAGCCTTGTCAAACATCAGACAAAAAATTTTTTGCGCGCAAAATCCTTGTCTTGAAATCTTTAATCAATAACAATGATTTATCAATCATTATGAAAATAGTCCCATTTTTCATAAAATATTCACCGCAATCGGTGCTGAAAAGTAGTATAGTCAGTCCTCGGAGCACATTTTTTACATCATGGAGCATACAATGAGCGAAACCAGCAATCCGGAAGAAGTGATTAACTGCTGCTGCGTGGAAATCGGCAGCATCATTGACGGCAGCGAATGTCTAGTAGAAATCGATCAGCATTTTGCCGAACAGGCGCAGGCGCAAGCTGCGCTCGATTTTCTCACCCAAAAAGCCAGAGCCGCCGAAAGCGAGCCCTGCCAAATCAGCAGCGAGATTCAAGCCACAGAGGAAGGCTACCGATTGAAAGCCGGTTTCGCCTTTGCCTGCCAAGCGGAAGCCATGATTTTCCAATTAGCCACGCGCTAAGGCGCCGTCCAAGCAAAAATCCCACATGCCGTGGGATTTTTTTACGTCTGAATCATCTGAAAAATAAATCATTAAAGCGTTTTTTGCGGATTTTTCCATTCAGTTCATATCAAAAAAACCGCTAATTTGATAAAATACGCCGCAGTTTTTATCCCTATCCCAAACACTCGGCATAATAATAAAGGATTAGATAATCATGAGCGATATTGCAATTACTATCAGCGTGTTATCTCTTGTTGCCAGCCTAGGGCTGTGGCTGGGCAATTTGAAAATACGCGGCGTCGGCTTAGGCATCGGCGGCGTATTATTCGGCGGCATCATCGTGGCGCACTTTATGAAACAGCAGCAATTGGTGCTGGACGCGCACACCCTGCATTTCATTCAGGAATTCGGCTTGATTTTGTTTGTTTACACCATCGGCATTCAAGTCGGTCCAGGCTTTTTCGCCAGCTTGCGTGCCTCCGGTCTGCGCTTAAACGCCTTTGCCATCCTGATAGTGGCATTAGGCGGACTCTGCACCATCGCCCTGCATAAGATTTTTTCCGTACCGCTGCCGATTATTTTAGGCATCTTTTCCGGCGCGGTAACCAACACCCCCTCCTTAGGCGCAGGGCAGCAAATCTTGGCGGAACTCGGCGGCAGCAATACCACCGAACTGATGGGCATGGGCTATGCCATCGCCTATCCTTTCGGCATCATCGGCATCCTGCTGGCAATGGGCATTATCCGCTACGCCTTCAAAGTCAATATCGCCCAAGAAGCGAAAGCCTTTGAACGCAGCCAGCACCATAAAGAAGGTTTGAGCGGAATCAATATCCGCGTCAGCAACCCCAATATTCACAACATCGCCCTGCGCGATATGCCCGATTTCGCCCTGCATGAAGTCGTGTATTCACGACTCAAACGCGGCGAGGAAATCATCACGCCCAACCCCAATACCCTTATTTACAATCAAGACGTGCTGCATTTGGTGGGCGAGCAAAAAGCCCTGCAAAAAATGCGCCTGATTCTAGGCGAAGAAGTCAGCGGCGCCGACCCCATCACGGCAGGCGATTCGCCGCTGAAAAACATCCGCGCAGTCGTTACCAACGAACAAGTATTCGGCAAAAAAATCGGACATCTGCAAATTCAGGGACATTATGACGTCGTCATCTCGCGCATCAACCGCGCCGGCGTGGAGCTGATTCCCACAGGCGAAATAAGCCTGCAATTCGGCGACGTGCTGCATCTGGTAGGGCGCCAAGACAACCTCAACACCGTCTTGGCACTCATCGGCAATGCCCAGCAGAAATTGCAGCAAGTACAAATGCTGCCCGTCTTTATCGGCATCGGCTTGGGCGTATTGCTCGGCTCGATACCGCTGCACATACCGGGCATTCCCGTCGCATTAAAACTGGGACTGGCGGGCGGACCCTTGGTCGTGTCTTTAATCTTGGCGCGCATCGGCAGCATCGGCAAACTCTACTGGTTCATGCCGCCCAGCGCCAACCTCGCCTTGCGGGAAATCGGCATCGTGCTGTTTTTAGCCGTCGTAGGGCTAAAAGCCGGCGGCGATTTCTTTTCCACCCTGCTCAGCAAAGAAGGCATCGCATGGATTTTATACGGCGCATTGATTACCCTGCTGCCGCTGCTCATCGCCGGCATCATCGCGCGACTGTACGCCAAACTCAACTACCTCAGCCTCTGCGGACTGCTTGCCGGCTCGATGACCGATCCCCCCGCGCTTGCCTTTGCCAATGCCATTGACGAAAACAACGGCGCCGCCGCGCTCGCCTATGCTACCGTCTATCCGCTGACCATGTTTTTGCGCATCATGCTGCCGCAGCTTATCGCCGTCCTGCTGTGGACGAGCTAAAAACAGGCGCAAAAAAATCTCCTCAACACATGAGGAGATTTTTTTGCCTATCATCACGAATCGGACAGACATATCCGATATTGTTTAAGGTACGGTTTTATCAGATTTTTTGATAGAAGAAGCTACGCTAAGGAAAAAGCGCGGCTATTGAAAAAATAGCAGCAAACAGGAGGAGCTCCCGTGCAGTTCGTCATAAGACTTTTTGATGCTTAGCGCATACTGCCCTTCCTCACGCGGTCATGATGTGCATCAAGCCTACGGCGGGGAGATTCACCGTGTTTCTGTTTGCCGAAGTAGGCATCATAACTTGTGCTTTGGGGAAGTCAATAGATCGTTTGCAAGCTAGCAGTAAGTCGGATACTTGTATCCGACATTATTTGGCGCAGATTTATCGGATTCAAGAATCCGACCTACCGCTAATCCCCGATGTGTGGAGCAGTTGTTCCGACGTCATCACAGAGTCTGATGATAGCACTTAAGTCTTAATCCCCGATGTGTGGGGCAGTTGTCCCGACGACCACCCTATTTTTCATCCTGTTTTTCAATCTGTTAAAAAGGGCTTTAGCTAAAATTGTTCTGCAAAAAAAGGAGTTTTTCATGCTTTAGCGTTTTCAGTCGTTTAGCGCGTGGTCGGAATGAATAAAACGGTGGCTATTTTAGGAGTTTCTTTGTTTGAATTCAAGCGGCAAAGTGTTTTTATGTGCCTGTTGCCGCCTGTTTGTGCGTGTATAGTCGAAGAATTGAAAAAGTATTACGGCGTTGGCTCACTTTGCTGTACGCTCTTGTACTGTCTGCAGTACCGCTGTATTGTGCTACTTTTTCACTTCTCCGACTATATGATTAATTATAAATAATATATGGGGTCAGAATGCTCAAAACCATTTTTTAAAATCAAAACCATTTTTTAAAAATAGTTTGATAAGTTCCATCAGCTTTCATATCTGTCAAGGCTTTGTTTATATTTTCTACTAATTGAGAATTTTCTTTATTCAATAAAAACCCATAATATTCCTGTGGGTAATTATAATCAATTGAAAAATACAAAGGAGTGTTTTTATCAGAATATTTCTCAACAAAATAAGGTATTACAAAAGAGTTGCTAATTGCTGCAATTGTTTCATCTTTGATTACATTTTTAATAGCAAGCCAATCACTACCTGTATAGTGGATGTCTAATTTTTCACTTTCTTTGTAGGTGTGTAATATATTATAAAAACCATCCATAGGGCTGTTTTTTATACTAACAGATTTGTCTTTTAAGTCTTTAAGTGATTTAATTTTTCTATCCTTGCTAATAATTGTAATTGGATATGCATCTAAATAAGGAATAGTCATTGCATATTGATTTTTTCTTTCTTCAGTAATGCCGATATTCCCTGATAAAATATCATATTGCTTATTTCTTAAGCTATCAAATAAATGACTTCTTGGTTGATACCTATATTCAAACTTATAACTGTTTCTTTTTGCAATTTCCTGTAAAATATCATATTCAAATCCTTGAATCTTACCATGCTCATCAACATAATTTAACGGTGCATTATCTGTTGCAGATGAAATAAACCCAACTTTAATTATCTCCTGCGTAGATAAGTTTTCTCTTTCTGGGATAGTAGCATTCTTCTCTATGTTTTTATCTTTACAAGAACTAAACACTAAAGCAATTAGAAATATAAAAATAATTTTTTTCATAAAATTTAACCTTGCGTAGAATAATTAGATTGATAATTAATCATAATGGACGAAAAAATTCACCCTTAAATGTAATGGGAATGTCGGGAAGTATTTCAGATAAATTCATAACTTCTGTCATTTTTTGTAGACCATTTTTCATGCCAAAATTTGCTACGCTTAGTATAACAGGTTGGTTCGTTTTTACTGATAATATTGATGGTTCAATTCTAGTGATTATTAGATCTGCATCTAAATTAGATTGTATACCATGTAAATCTAATGTAATTGGCTGTGTAATTTGAATTGACTCGTTAAGTTTTAATTGATTTATCTGTTCCGCATCTAAATTGGATGTAATAGAGGCTGTTGTGAAAGTTTCTGTTTCAAATAACCAGTCTCTAATTCTTTGGTCACGGATAATAATATTTGTATTAACACTTGCTAAATCAATTTCTAATTTAAATTGCCCTTTTTTATTAAAAAAAGCAGAGTATTCAGTAAAATTCCCCATTTCTTCAATGTGATTTCCTTTGCCATCTATTTTTGTGCTGGAAAAAACAATATCTGCATTTTTTAAAGTCCAATTAGCATTATCTGTCGGTACAATATTATGATTTATTTGAGTTTGTTTAGAAGGTTCAACATTGCTTTCTGATTCGGGCGAACAACCTACTAATATTAACATTAGAAAAGTTAAGGCATTTTTGTGCATGAATGGTTCCTAAATTACTATTAAAAAGATATTTCAATTTAAAGGAATAAAGAAGATAAGTTTGTGTCATAAATACAGTTAATATTTTTTAAAAGACAATAGGATATGTGTTATAAAATACCCCATAAAAATTTATGATTTAGTGCAGTGCTATTTGTCATAAACTACATCAATGAACCGCGATAATCGTTACTAATATAGAAATAAAAAACTTTTGTCATTTCTATCAAAGGTAAATAAAATTAACTTGGTTTAATTTATGATGATTATATTTTTATTTTCAGCTTATGCATATAAGCTGAAAATGCTTAAATATAGCATTTTTATTGTAGATTATGCATCCATTTACCTAAATCTAAGTTTTATGCTATGTACAAAGACTATAATAAAAAAGCACTCTCTAATATAAATCTTTATTTTTTTATGAACCCCCTTCCATCATTAATTATAAGGAAAAGATGATTCATGATACTGTATTTTGATTTGCTTATCTTGATTATCAGAGTCTAAATCAAAAGGAGATTTATTTTAGCGCATTTACCAACCGAAATTCAAGATGATTTAGGGTATTAGTTTTTTTGCCTCGCACCATCCTTTTTTTGTAGTAAAAACAATCATTTAAATGGTTTTGTTTTGGTGTTATGGTTGTTTTCAACTCATATTGAGAGAATTTTTAATTAGTCTCTGTGTCGAACAAGAGCTGTCGCATTATGCTGTTTTCCTAATTTTGCTCGGGTATGGCTTCGATTTTCATACCGATGGGGGCGAGGGAGATGCGCAGCATTTTGACGTGCTGCCAGCCGAAGGGTATGCCGATGATGCTGATGAAATAGCCGATTGCCAGTGTCAGATGTCCTAATGCCAGCCACCAGCCTGCCAATATCAGCCAGATGATATTGCCCAAGCAGCCTACGGCTTCCGCCGCAATATGCTGTTCGCGCGCTACGGCTTGATAGCCGAAAGGCCAGAGTGTGAAGCGTGCGATGCGAAAGCAGGCGGGCGCCCAAGGCAGCCCGATGATGGTGATTGCCATCAATACGCCTGCGAATGCCCAGCCGAGCGCCATAATTAAGCCACCCAAAATAACCCATAATAGATTAAGCAAAATGCGCAAATCCGCCATGATTTCTCCTATACAATAATTGTCTGGGCTTATAGTGCGGCGTTTGTCGTGAGATTGCAAGGATAGTTTATGAATCATGATTCAGATAGCGGCTATTTGCCGCAAGCGGCGGGGCATCGTCTGTATTGGCGGCGGTTTCAGGCGGCGCAGCCGCGCGCGCAGCTTTTGCTGGTGCACGGTATCGGCGAGCATAGCGGGCGGTATGAGGATATTATTCCGCATTTTCTGCGCATGGGGCTGAATGTTTTTGCTTATGACCAATACGGGCATGGCAGAAGCGAGGGCAGGCGCGGCGATCTCGACAGTCCTCAACGGCTGGTGGAAGATTTGCGCAGTATGCGGCAAGAGCTGCGCCGCTTAGCACCCGATTTGCCGCTGATTTTGTTCGGACACAGTATGGGCGGTGCGGTGGTGGCGGATTATCTGGTGCAATATCAGGGCGGCGAAGAGGCGCCAGATTATGCCGTCTTATCCTCGCCGGCTTTAAAAACGCATATGACGGTGTTGTCGAAGCTGAGTAGCCGCGCTTTGCAGGCGCTGGCGCCGCATTTGGTGATTACGCATCATTTGTCGATGAAGGTCAGCCATCGCGACGAGATCAATGCTCAATTGAAAAATGATCCTTTGTGCCATAAAAAAATCAGCGGCAGTCTGTCGGGTTTTATTTTGGCTGCCGGCGAGGCGGCAAGAGCGCATGCTCAAAATTGGCAAGTGCCGACTTTGCTACTTTATGCCGGCGCGGATTTCTTGGTCGATGCCAAAGGCAGTGCGGAATTTGCCCGCAAGAGTCCTCCGCTGGTACAGGCGCATTGCTTTGAGGGCTATTATCATGAGATTTTTCATGAGAGCGATACGGCGCCGGTTTACGCCCGTCTTGCCGTATGGCTAGACGATATGGTCGGAAAAGCGGAGAAGTGAAAAAGTATAGTCAATATACAAAAACGCTTAAAACCTATGCTACTGATGTTCTCTCCGCCAACGGCTAGGATTTTGCTGCGCGCCTTTTTGCGCCCATACGCCGATTTTCTGCGCTCGCGCGGATTTTTCCGCCGCCGCATAAGCTGCTGGAGCCTCTTTGCTGCGATAAAGAACCGCCTGCCCCTGCGCCAGCATCGCTAAATTAATCTCTTGCCCCTGCACAACAATAATGCCTAACTGGCGTTCATAAATGTCTTTTCCCTGCGGCAAAAGGCTAAATTCTCTTGCCATCAGCTTTTGCAAGGCTTGCCGCGAACGCTCGCCCCAAGGCTCTTGCCCGCTTTCAGGCGCATCAATACCAAGCAAACGGATAGATAAATAGCGGTTTTCACAATAGGCAGTAATAGTATCGCCATCCAGTACCCGTTCTAAGCGGCAGTGGATACTCTGCGGCGACGCATCAAAGGCTTGATCATAGGATTTTGCGGCAGGAAAGAAGAGATGAATCAGTAATATCCCTGCGCCGCTGATGAGGAAAATCGGCAGATTGCCACCTTGTTTGGCGGCTTGCCGATTTTGCCGCCGCCAAAATAAAAACAACGCCTTAAAAAGGCGTTGCCATAAAGAAACAGGCTTCATTAAGCAGCTGTTTAGTGCTCATCCACACGCTCACGCAGTTCTTTGCCTGCGCGGAAGTAAGGAATGGATTTTGCAGGCACTTTTACTGAATCGCCCGTTTTTGGGTTACGACCAGTACGTGCTTCACGATAATGCAAAGAAAAGCTCCCGAAACCGCGGATTTCTACACGGTCGCCCTTTTCAAGGCTTTGAGACACTTTTTCAATAATCAGCTTGACGGTTTCTTCCACGTCTTGCGCTTTCAGATGCGGACGTTTCAGACTCAAGCGTTCAATCAACTCGGATTTGGTCATTCTATTTCCTTTATTATTGCGGGCAAAGCATCGCCAAGATGCTTTGCCGCGATAAGATTAATTGTCGGAGCCTTCCAATTCTTTGAAGATATCGCCCAAAGAAGTGCCGGCTTGGCTTTCTTTGCGCGTATAGTCTTGAATAACGGCTTTTTCTTCTGCAACGTCTTTCGCACGCACAGAGAGGCTCAAGTTTTTATGTTTGCGATCGACATTCAGCACTTTGGCTTCTACTTCATCGCCAACGCTTAAGAGCTTGCTTAAATCTTCTACACGCTCAATCGAGGCTTCAGATGCTTTGAGAATGCCGTTAATGCCTTCTGCCAATTCGATTACCGCTTGACGCTCATCGACTTCAATAACTTTGCCTTTGACAATCGCACCGCGACCATTGGCTGAAGTAAATTGAGAGAAAGTGTCTTGTTTCAATTGCTTAACGCCTAAAGAAATGCGCTCGCGCTCAGCATCGATGCCGAGAATAATCGCTTCGACTTCCTGACCTTTTTGGTAAGCACGCACGGCTTCTTCGCCGCTTTCGTCCCATGACAAATCAGACAAATGCACCAAACCGTCAATGCCGCCGTCTAAGCCGATAAAGATACCGAAATCGGTAATCGATTTAATCTGACCTTTGACATGCTCGCCTTGGTTATGATGCTTGCCGAATTCTTCCCATGGGTTCGGCTGGCATTGTTTCATGCCTAAAGAGATGCGGCGGCGTTCGCCGTCGATTTCTAAAATCATCACTTCCACTTCCTGACCAACAGAAACGAATTTACGCGGGTTAACGTTTTTGTTCGTCCAATCCATTTCAGAAACGTGTACCAAGCCTTCTACGCCGTCTTCGATTTCAACGAAAGCACCGTAATCGGCAATATTGGTAATTTTGCCGCTCAAAGTAAAGTTGGCCGGGTAACGCTGTGCAATATCTGCCCAAGGATCATCGCCCAATTGCTTCATACCTAAAGAAACGCGACCGCGCTCACGGTCAAATTTCAGGACTTTAACTTCCACTTCTTGACCGATTTCTACCACTTCGGAAGGATATTTCACACGTTTCCATGCCATATCCGTGATATGCAGCAAGCCGTCAACGCCGCCCAAATCCAAGAATGCACCGTAGTCAGTGAGGTTTTTAACCACTGCTTTGACCACATCGCCTTCTTGCAGATTTTTCAAGACTTCTTCGCGCTCTTCTTTGTACTCTTTTTCCAGTACTGCGCGGCGAGAAATCACGATATTGTTGCGTTTTTGATCCAGTTTGATGATCTTGAACTCAATTTCCTTGCCTTCGATGATGCCGGGGTCTTTGACCGGACGTACATCGACTAATGACCCCGGCAGGAAGGCTTTAACGCTTTCCACATCAACGGTAAAGCCGCCTTTCACGCGGCTGGATACCACGCCAGTAATGGTTTCTTCATCGCGGAATTTCTGCTCAAGGATTTCCCAAGTACGGATACGTTGCGCTTTTTCGTGAGAAATTTGGGTTTCGCCGTGGCCATTTTCCAATGCCTCTAAAGCGACTTCGACTTCATCACCGATATTGATGGTGATTTCCCCTTTGTCGTTTGTGAATTGCGCGACGGGAATGAAACCTTCCGATTTCAAACCGGCATTCAGTACCACGAATTCTTTACCGATTTCGATGACTTCCGCCTTAATAATCGCACCGGGCTTGAGCTCGGTTGTTTCAATACTTTTTTCAAAAAGTTCTGCAAATGATTCTGCCATGTAATCTGGACCTGTGTATCAATGTTAAATTAAAAAAAACGCGCCTGAAACAGGGCATTGACCTGTTCAAACACCGCATCTACTGATAAATCAGTAGTATCAATCAGCACCGCATCAGCAGCTGGCACATACGGCGCCACCTCACGATTGCGATCGCGCGCATCGCGCTCGGCAATCTCATTTTTGAGGGCGGCTAGAGTAACACTTTCTCCTTTCGCTATCAACTGCTTATAACGACGATTTGCACGCGCTTCCGCGCTCGCCTCCAAAACAATCTTCAAAGCCGCCTGTGGAAAGACGACCGTACCCATATCGCGACCGTCCGCCACCAAATCTTTATCGGCGGCAAATTGGCGCTGAAAACCCAGCAAAGCGGCGCGAATCGCCGGTTTTGCCGCCAATTGCGAAGCCAATTGCCCCGTGCTTTCCAAACGCAATTCACTCCCCACAGCTTGCCCGTCTAAAAAAGCTGCCACGCCGTCAGCCTGCACTTCAAAATGCACCTTCATCTGCGCCAGCAAAGCCGCTTGCTCCGCTTCGCCTGCCGCGCTCAAACCCGCCGCTTGCACAAACAAAGCGCTTAGACGATACAAAGCGCCGCTATCCAAATACGCCAAATCATGAGTTTGCGCCAAACGCTGGCAAATCGTGCCTTTGCCGACTCCGCTCGGACCGTCAATCGTTACAATCTTACGCATCGCTTACCTCAATCTGCATACCGATACCCTGCGCCAAATCGCAGAAATTCGGAAAAGAAGTCGCCACATTATCGCAATCCTGAATTTCTATCGCCGCCGCGCTGCGCAAAGCCGCCACAGCAAAGCTCATGGCAATGCGGTGATCGCCCAAACTGTCAATCACGCCGCCTGAAAACGCCGTGCCCCCTTTGCCGCGAATGCGCATACTGTCTTGTCCTGCTTGACAATCCACACCCAAAATTTTCAGCCCTGTCTCCATCGCCGTCAAACGATCGCTCTCTTTCACGCGCAATTCCGCCAAATCGCCGGCAAAGGTTTCACCCTCCGCACAAGCGGCAGCGACAAATAAAATCGGAAACTCATCAATCGCAATCGGCACGAGATGCTTAGGAATCTCAATGCCTTGCAAAGCAGAAGTACAGACCCGCAAATCCGCCACCGGCTCGCCGCCTGCCTCGCGTGCATTTTCAATCAAAATCTTACCGCCCATCATTTGCAGAATCTCTACAACCGCTGAACGCGTCGGATTCATGCCCACATTTTCAATTAAGACCTCGCCGCGCTCGGCAATCAAAGCAGCAACAATAAAAAACGCCGCCGAAGACACATCGCCCGGTACCACCACCTCGCAGCCGCGCAAAGTCTGCCCGCCGCGAATACTCAAGGTTGCGCCCGATTGGGCAATCTGCACACCAAAACCGCCCAACATCCGCTCGCTATGATCGCGGCTGATACCGATTTCCGTAATCCGCGTTTCGCCCTCCGCATACAAACCGGCGAGCAACAGACAAGATTTCAATTGCGCACTTGCCACAGGCAAAGTGTAATCAATACCCTGCAAAGGACGACCTTGAATCCGCAAAGGCGCCGTACCGCTCTCCGTCGTTTCAATCGACGCCCCCATCAAAGCCAAAGGCTCGGTCACGCGGCGCATCGGACGCTTCATCAAAGAGCTGTCGCCGACCAAAACGCTGTCAAAAGCCTGTCCCGCCAAAACGCCCGCCATTAAACGCATACTCGTGCCGCTATTGCCCACATCCAAGACCTGAGCCGGCGCTTTCAAACCATGCAAACCCTGTCCGTCAATACTCACGCGCCCCTGACCATGATGCACAATCGGTACGCCCATCGCTTGAAAAGCGCGCATCGTTGCCAAACAATCCTCGCCCTCCAAAAAACCGCTGACCTCCGTACGCCCCTCCGCCAAAGCGCCGAGCATAATCGCGCGATGCGAAATCGATTTATCCCCCGGCACACGCAAAGCACCCTCAAGCGCCGCCACCGGCGAACTTTTCCATGTTAAAGCCATTTCTTCCTACCTCTATTGCTGAAAAAAGTGCAGCATAACGCATCACGAAAAAAATTGCGCCGCCGATGCCGCATTTATCGCGGCTGTTCAGGCAATCTGAATGCAGCATCGGCTTAAGCCGTTTTAGCAGGGATTTCTTCTTAATACGGTTTACACCGTAGAAATTCCGCTTGTTGATTTAGGCTTTTTGCAGTTTCGTCCAATTATAGTAGCCGTAGGCGGAGTTCAGCAGATAGGCGATGTACATTAAATACATAGCCGGATTTTCCGCCCAGAGAATGATGGATAAAATATTGAGCGTAATCCATAAAATCCATTGTTCGCGGTAGCGCAGTATCATCAGCAGCTGGGCGGCGACGGTAATCATGGTAGTCATGCCGTCCAGTCCTGTGGAGCTGCCGCCCGCCGCACGCAGCGCCAGCACGAATAAGAAGGTGCTGACGGCAAGAGCAGCAATCAGGATAAGCCAGCCTTTGACATCAAGTTTTTTGGCGATAACCGCTTCGCCCGTGCCGTCTTTCTGCATATTGGCTTTCCAGACAAAATAGCCGATAAATTGCGAGGGGATATAAACATAAAGCACAGTGTTCATTTCGCCCAAATAGTTGGCTTTCCACGCCACATAGAAATAGGTGTAGGCAAAGATAAGCCCAAAGAAGTAATTGCTGATTTTTCCTTTACTCACAAATACGACGCACAATATGCCGGCAATGCCTGAAATCATGGCAAGCCATGAGTCGGGCTGCAGGATAAAGGCGACAATTTGCGCGATGAGAAAGGCGGCTAACCAAAACAGTTCAAAGGGTTTCCAGCCGTCGCAGAGTTCTTTTTTGATGTATTGCAGAATAGTCGAAGGGTTCATATGTGCTCCTGTGGGAAATAGAAGCGGCATCTTATGCTGTCGGCAACTGCGAATGCAAGCGCTGCAAAATTTGCGGATTGCCGCCAAGCTAACCTATGCCGTTTGGTTTAATCATTCTGCTTTTTTCAACAAGAAAGACAGTCTGATAATTGATGGTATGGCGATTCAAACCCGCCGGCAAAGCTGTTTTTAAAACTTGAGCATCGGCATAAAAGTGTCAACTCATTTTTTGAGCGAACGTGTGCTTAATTTACTGTCGCATCTCATTTTTCTATTCTAAGGGAGCGATTCTGCCAGCCTAGAGCCATATAAAATATATTGACAATGATTATCATTATATCTACAATCTTAAATCAATGATATTAAATATTATTGAGCTGGCATTTTCTGTTGTCAGCAGAAATATAGCTTTTTGGTAAAGGGTATTTATGTGCTATAATGAGCCTAATAAGCTTTTTATTTTCGAATATTCGCCTGCTAAAAAAATTGTGGGCGAACCTGATGCAAGTGTAAAACCCTATGAGGTAGTCGCTCAGGAATTAAACTATATGCCCCAATATCAAATTGTAATGCCTGAAAAAACTGCAATGTTATATTTTTGTGACAAAGAAGGGTTTTATTGTAAGTTTGCCCATTATTTAAATACCAGCATTAAAGAGTGATGTTATGCCTATTTTTCTAAATACTATTCAGAACCCAAATAGCTCCTTACCCATATTTTTACTCGATTTTTCAGGCGAGATTAGTCAAGATGCATTTGATGATTGGCTGATTGCTATGAGTGGTTTGTTAGCCAATGAGCAGAGTTTTGCCTTGATTTACCATAGTCAGACAGGACTTGTACTACCTGATAACTACCGTCGAGCTGAAGCGGTTTGGTACAAGACGCACAAAGAATCGTTCTTTAAATATTGCAAAGGATTAGTCAGAATTGTCGATAATGAGACTCAAAGACGAGCCTTAGATAGTCCTGCTTTTCATAAAGCATGGCGAGTGCCTTATGCGGTGGTATTATCACTGACTGAAGCCAAAGCATGGATAAACACTAAGATAGGGGCGGTCTGATGATTGTCTCACAACAAAAAAATCGCCATCTTTTGATGATGGTGGCACTGTTGTATATTGCCCATGCCTTGCCTTTGTATTTTTTTAATGTGGCATTGCCTGCCATTTTAAGACATCAAGGCGTTGATATTAGGGTGATTGGTATGCTTTCACTCTTATATTTGCCGTGGGCGTTTAAATTTCTGTGGGCAAGCTATGTGGACAATTATTATTGTGCCAAAATCGGCAAACGCAAGACTTGGCTATTTTTTACTCAAATTATTGTGGTGGTCGGGCTATTTGGGCTTGGCTTTTTACAGTTTTCTGAGATTGTATTATTTCTTAGCATAAGTTTTTTGGTGTCTTTAGCAAGTGCCACTCAAGACATCGCCATTGATGGCTATACAGTGGAACAATTTGATAAGTCATCCTTTGGACTGGCAAGTGCCATGCAAAGTTTTGGGGTGGCGTTTGGTAGTATGGTAGGCGGTGCTGGCACGCTGTGGCTATATCAGAGATTTGGTTGGCAAATGGCGACAATAAGTTTGGCAACGACTGTTGTGCTTATTTCGTGTTCACTATGGTTCTTAAAAGACCAAAACAATCCCAAACATGCTACCAATCTTTCCAAAGCAAGTCTTATTAGGCTTATCAAACGCCCGCAAACGAAATGGTTGCTGGCTTTGATTGTGGTGTTTCGCTTTGTGGAAGCTCCGATGATGGCAATGCTAAATCCAATGCTTGTGGATTTTGGTTTTTCACTGTCTCAGATTGGGCTTTTGTTTTCGGTATTTGGAGCGATTGTTGGGATTGGTTCGGCACTTTTGGCAGGGATATTAACCAAACATATCGGCACGGTACGTTGTCTTATATTATTCGGATGGCTAAGAACGGCAGTTTATGCTTTGTTGTGTCTAGGATTGCTACATCCTTTATTGGGTGATTTTTTACCTGCGGTAGGTTTATTAAAAACAGGGTTTATGAGTTTGATAGCAATTAGTGTTTTGCTAATTTTAGCTGTTCGCTATTTAACAATGACTGCCTTATATGCTCTGTTTATGCATGTCGCCAATCCCGACCAAGCTGGCACGGACTTTACTTTGTTTGTGTGCGTGGAGTTGCTTGTGTATTTTATCGGCGGGGCGATGAGTGGATTTTTAGTACATCAGTTTGGCTATGACAAGCTATTTTTATGGCTTGCGATTGGCTCTGGGGTGTCAATGCTTGTTTTGCCGGCATTGATAAAAAAACTTTCTATGGCAGACTCTTAAAGAGTGTTATTTTTTCTAAAGGAGCAATTTATGTGCTATTTTCACCATTTCCACTGGCTATCTTTACCTTTGTTGAGTTTGGCAGTAACTCAGCAGTTGCATGCTCAAACCAGTGAGTCATTACCAACGATTGAATTAGAGCCTGTGGTTGTTACCATTGACAAAAGCGGTATGGCACTTGCCAATCGTATCACGCAAATGCCTCATACCACTAAAATTATAGATGAAGAGCAAATTCAAGAGCAAGCAACAGGCTCTCGCCAACTTGCCGACGTGATGACACAGCTCATTCCAAGTTTGGGGGTAAGCAGTGGCACCACCAGTAACTTTGGGCAAACCATGCACGGTCGTCAAGTGCAATTTTTGTTAAATGGTGTGCCTTTGACGGGTTCGCGAGACATCTCTCGACAGCTTAATAGTATCAACCCCGGTCAAGTGGCTAGAATTGAAGTTTTATCAGGAGCAACCAGTATTTATGGGTCTGGGGCAACAGGCGGTTTGATTAATATCGTTACTAAGTCGGATTTGGAAGAGGGTCAATTTGAAACCCGCATCGGTGTACATGGTAGTAAATTATCCAGTGAAGGCATCGGTTATCAGGTAGGTCAGAGTGTGGCAGGTGTCAGCGAAAACGGCAATGTTCTTACACGACTTGATGTCGACTATCGCACCACAGGAGGGGCATTTGATACTAGTGGTAAACGCATCGCTCCTGAGCCTGCCCAAACTGACAAACAAGACAGCAAAAGCCTAAGTGTTAATGCAAATGTTGATTGGCAAATCGATGATAAACAAAACATCAATTTAGCATTGACACATTATTCGGATAAGCAAGATACCAAATATGCTCCCGATTATGGCAATGGTCTTTCTGTACTATTTGGGGCAGCACCATCTTTAAATGCAGTTGAGGGACTGTCTTTATCAGAACAGCCTAAAACCACTAAAAGCACCTTTAATATCAACTATCATCATGATGATTTGTGGGGCAATTCCATCAATGCGAATGCTTATTATCGTAAAGAAGAAGGGCGATTTTATCCCTTTGTTGCTCCATTTTCGGTTGATAAAGCATTGCCTGTTTTACAGAGCATGGGCTTGCCACCCGCCACTTTTGATGCTTATACCAAAGCTCTGCAATCTCGTGCCTATGGCGTGCTACAATCCGAATCCAAGGCAGATGTATTAGGAGCGAGATTGGCTTTACAAAGAAAATTTGACCTTGCTCAAAAACCTGTACTGCTTAGTTATGGCATTGACTACGAACAAGAAAAAAACCGCCAAGGGGCGACAGGCTATGATTTGACTACCTTTATGCAAAGCAACGGCTTGGCATTTAAAGACACTGGCAACCGTTACACTTATGGACCTGACACCACCTTAAAAACCTACGGCATATTTGCCAATGCTAATGTTGCTTTGACAGATGATTTAAAAATATCGGCAGGTGTACGGCATCAAATTATAGACAGTAAAACAGATGGTTTTGTGCCACCCAGTGAGTCGCTATTAGCCGATTTATTAAACCAGAATAAAGTGCCGTATCAAGCAGGAACTGTCAATTCTGGCAAAGTGAAGCATCACAAAACCTTATTTAATCTTGGAGCAAATTATCAATTAACGCCAAATCACAGTATTTTTGCCAATTTTGGGCAAGGATATAGTTTGCCTGATTTACAAAGGGTGCTAAGAGATGTTGGGACGGGTTTTGCGGTTAATTCTGATAATGTTGAGCCAATTTCAGTCAATAGTTATGATGTGGGTTGGGTGGGAACATTTGGCGATAGTCATGCTAAACTGACAGCATTTTATAATACATCAGACAAAGTCACTCAGTTTTTAAAAGATTATAGCGTGGTTGTTGCCGATACTGACGAACGTATCTATGGAGCGGAGTTTGAATTAAATCACAAGATTAATGATAACTGGGCTGTCGGTGGTAGCATTGCCTATACACGGGGGCAATACAAAGATGCAAGCGGTCAATATCGAGAACTTGGGGCGTTTCGTATCAGCCCTACCAAAGCCACCGCTTTTGCTCAATATACTACGCCAAACGAACATAAGTTACGCTTACAACTACTTGCCATTGATGGTACACAAAGAGCTTACAAGGACAGCCTGATTGCCAAAACCAATCAAAATGTCCGCAAAACCCCGGAGGCTAGAATTTCAGGCTATGTCGTGGCGGATTTATTGGGTGAGATCAAACTACCTAAAGGTCAGTTAAACTTTGGGATTTATAACTTGACAAATAAAAAATATAAAAGTGTATTTAGTCAAGCTGCCAAAGCAACTTATGGTGAATTATCCAGCTTACCTGCACAGGGGAGAAGTTACGGGATAAGTTATACCTTAAATTATTAACATCATGCGCTATCATGCCACAAACATTATGATGTTTGTGGCATATTGCAAGCTGAAACCTTTGCAAAATCCCATTTTTTGAACTTTTTAAGAAAAAATTATTAAAATTCAAATAAGTAAAATGTTAAAACGTTAAATTTTATGGGTTTTACAAAGGTCTCAAGCTTGATGAAGTGGCCGGTATGATTAAAGGCACTAAACCAGCAGAATGATTTATAGTCAATTCAGCTCAAATAAAGACACAGTTTTTATATGTTAGTCCGCACAATAGTAAAGCTTGATATTTTTAGGTGTGCAACTCTGCCATGAATTGACTATAGAATCTGACGCCGATCATCAATCAGTTTACACTCAAAAAAAATGCAGATAAGTCATTGCAAATTAGGTAACGCCACACAGAAAAAATGACGGCAATTTTTGTATTAGAAGTACCAGCTCATGCAGCCGCTGGTATAGTCGGTATTCAGCCTAATTCTACTCTGCTGTTCTACCGTAAAATTCGATAGGTGATTGCTTAGCATGTAGAGCAGCAAGTAGATAAATTCTTTATCGAACGGGATGAAAATATAACGCGGCGTGGTACCGCAGGTAAAGATGTGCTTGCAGCCAATTCTTTACTGCCGCCGCAAGCGTAAAAGCCGTGTCTGCCGCACTTCAAACATCAATTTTTGTACTTTTTTCTCCATCATTTTGTTTCATGTTGCGCTTTGCTGTTCAGCAATTTGGCAACATCCACCACAGCAAAGCGCTTTGCCGAAAAGCATTATTGCCAAAAACATTTTCTTATATTTCCGACAAATAATGCGCATCGCGCGCGGCTTTGGCGCGGCTGAATATCCGCTCGATTGCCTCGCCATCGCCTGCCGCCAAGAGTTGCTCGAATTGCTGCAAGCGTTGGCGGTATTGCTGCAATAAGGCGGCGATTTCCTGCAGATTGTGCAGGCAGATATCGCGCCACATCACGGGACTGCTGGAAGCGATGCGGGTAAAATCGCGAAAACCGCCCGCCGCATAGGAAAAAATCGCCTCATGCTGCAAATCCTGATCGAGCATATCGACCAACAGATACGCCAGAACATGCGGCAAATGGCTGGTCGCGCCCAAAATCGCATCATGTTCCGCCACCGACATTTGGCTAATCAAAGCCCCTGCGCTATGCCATAAACGGCTGACCACGCCCAAAGCGCGGTCGTCCGTCTGCGCCAAGGTCGTTAAAATCACTTTGCGGCGCAGAAACAAATCGCCGCTTGCCGCCGCAACGCCGCTTTTTTCCCGTCCGGCAATCGGGTGTGCCGGCACGAAAAAGGGCGGCACAGTGCCGAATGCCTGTTCCACCGCGCTCAAGACAGAAGCCTTGGTGCTGCCCACATCGGTCATCACGACGGTTTCTTTCAGCGGCAATGCCGCCAATTGCTTACAGACGGCAAATAAAGCATCGACCGGCGTTGCCAAGACAATCACATCCGCCGCCGCCAAATCCGTCCACTGCGCCGGCGCATCAATCACGCCCAAATTCTGCGCCGCCACCAAGGCTCGCGCATCATTATCCAGAGCGATAATCCGCTCCGCCGCCTGCGCCTGACGCAATGCCAAAGCCAATGAACCGCCGATTAAGCCGATACCGATAAAGGCGACCGTGCCTAAATTACCATTATTGCTCATCTTTTTTCTCTTCTGACGATATACTGACTCTGCCGTTTTCTACTTTGGCGCGATGCATTTTTTCAAGCAATTCGTTTAAATCCGCAAAGCCGTAGGCGGCAATATCCAGACGCGGCTGAAGATATTTTTCCATGACTTTAATACTTGCACTACCATTTTTATCTTTGAATTTTTGATGTGCTTCATTAACTTTAAGAACAATTTCTGACCACGGTATTTTGCGGCAAAACATACGACTATTTCCATCGAGCCGAAATTCCAATCCGCCTAACGCTTTAAGCATACTAGATAGCTTTGAATAACCATAACTGCGCGGATCAAAATCAGGATTGGTTTGGCTTAAATAACTGCCGATTTGTCCAACAAATGCCCAACCCGTTTCCTCATCAATATTATCTTTGACAGCTTTACGTAATAAATTTTCCAGTGCTCCAGAAATATTTTGGCGATGCATAGGCATTGTTGATTTTACTTGAGCTTCATTATTCCTAGAATTTTTCTCTGTTTCTGTTGATTGCAAAGCTTCATCAAGCAATTCCAAATTTTCTACGTAAATAAATTTATCGCAGGCACTACGGAAAGCCTCAGGCGTATTTTTTTTGCCAAAGCCGTAAACCGTTAAACCGGAAGCACGAATACGAGAAGCCAAAGGCGTAAAATCGCTGTCGCTGGAAATCAGACAAAAACCATCAAAAGTGCCGCTATAAAGCAAATCCATTGCATCAATAATTAAACCCATATCAGTCGCATCTTTACCTTTGGTATAAGCAAATTGCTGAATGGGGACAAGCGCATATTTCAATAAAATTTTCTGCCACGCTGATAAACTTTGACTACTCCAGTCGCCGTAAATGCGTTTCACACTTGCAATGCCGTATTTGGCAATTTCCGCGAACATCTCCGCCGCTACCGCCGCCGAAGCATTATCCGCATCAATCAATACCGCCAATTTCTTTTGTCTGTCCATTTACCCCGCCTTCGGATAACTGCCCAAAATCCGAAACAGACTCGCCTGATCGCGGATTTCGGCAAACAATGCCTGCATCTCGGGCGCATTCTGATGCCCTTCCAAATCGATGAAAAACACATATTCCCACATGCCCTGCTTGCTAGGGCGGGATTCGATGCGCGTCATATTGACATTGTGCCGCCCAATCGGCTCGAGCAGTTTATACAGCAGACCGGGGCGGTTATGCGAAGAAACCAAAATTGAGGTTTTATCATTGCCGCTGCTCTCGATAAATTGCCGCCCGATGACCAAAAAGCGCGTGGTATTGCTGCTATTGTCTTCAATATGGGTATAGCGGACAGGCAATTCATACAATTCCGCCGCCATTTTTCCTGCAATCGCCGCGCTATGGCGCTCTTTTGCCGCACGTTTCGCCGCCTCCGCATTGCTGCCCACCATCACGGTTTCCACATTCGGCAGATTCTCCGCCAGCCATACGCGGCATTGCGCCAAAGATTGGCTGTGGGAATACACCACTTTCACCGCCTCCAAATGCTCCTCATGCGTGAGCAGATTCTGCTCGATGCGCAGCAGCACCTCCCCACAGATATTGAGCGGCGAAAGCGCCAGCGTGTCTAAGGTATGGGTTACCATGCCTTCGGTAGAATTTTCCACCGGCACCACGCCGTATTGGCAATCGCCCGTCTCCACCGCCTTAAACACTTCCTCAATGCTGCGCTTGGCATTGGTCGTCACGGAATGCCCGAATTGTTTTAAAGCCGCCGCTTGGGTGAAAGTGCCTTCCGGCCCAAGATAGGCAATATTTAGCGGCAATTCCAAAGCCAAACACGCCGACATAATCTCGCGGAACAGGCGCGCCACCTCCGCATCGGGCAAAGGCCCCTGATTCAAAGCTTGCAAACGATTGAGCACCTGCCGCTCGCGCTCGGGGCGGTAAAAGACAATATTATCGCCCTCTTCGGCTTTTTTTACCTCGCCCACCGCCTGCGCGCATTGGGCGCGTTGCGATAATTTGGCAAGAATCTCTTGGTCTAGCGCATCAATCTGCGCCCGTAGTTCTGCTAAGGTTTTCATTGGCTCTCCATGGATGGTGGAAAAGGGCATCTTAGCGCATTCGCCGCAATAAAGCAGGGTTTATCGCGCGGCAATTTCTATTCTGAAACGCACAAATTTTTATCAAAGCGCTTGCGAAAAATCCTGCGGCGGTTTATATTTTTTACATATGTTTAAGACTACTCTTTTACATATGTAAAAATCAACCCTAAGCACACGTTTTATCTGGAGAAAATTATGAGCAAAAGCAAATTTATCGACCACACCCTGCTGGCAGCCAAAGCCACTCAAGCCCAAATCGAGCAATTATGCCAAGAAGCCCTGCAACATGATTTTTGTTCCGTCTGCGTCAATCCCTTTTGGGTCAGCTTTGCCAAACAATGCCTGCAAGGCAGCGATGTGAAAGTCTGCACGGTCATCGGCTTTCCTTTGGGCGCGAACACCAGCAGCCTCAAAGCCTTTGAAACGGAAGAAGCCGTCAAAAACGGCGCGGACGAAGTCGATATGGTCATGAATATCGGCTTGGCAAAAGCCGGCGATTGGGCGGGCGTAGAAGCGGATATGAAAGCCGTCGTGCAAGCCGCCAAAGGCGCATTGGTAAAAGTCATTTTAGAAACCTGCCTGCTCAGCGAAGAAGAAATCCGTCTCGCCTGCCAAGCGGCAGTGGCGGCGAAAGTCGATTTCGTCAAAACCTCCACAGGCTTTTCCAGCGGCGGCGCCACTGTCGAAGCAGTGAAATTGATGCGTGAATGCGTGGGCGCGGACATCGGCGTTAAAGCCTCCGGCGGCATTCGCAGCGCAGAAGATTTCGCGGCAATGGTTGCAGCGGGCGCAAACCGCATCGGCGCATCTGCCGGCGTCGCATTATTAGGCGGAGAAGGAGGAACAGGTCATGATTATTAGAGCTAATGTTGAGCAATTGCCGGACGGCTATCTCAATCGCACCCCATTGTTTCAATATATTTTATTATCAATTTGTTTTCCGATGTGGGGTATTGCCGCGAGTTTGAACGATATTTTGATTACGCAGTTCAAATCGATTTTTACCCTATCGGATTTTGCTTCCGCTTTTGTGCAAAGCGCTTTTTACGGCGGATATTTCTTGCTCGCCATTCCCGCCAGTCGGGTAATTCGCAAATGGAGCTATAAACTCAGCATTTTAATCGGCTTAAGTTGCTATATCGGCGGTTGCATGCTCTTTTTCCCCGCCTCGCATATGGCGACTTATTCCGTTTTCTTAGCGGCTTTATTTGCCATCGCGGTGGGCTTGTCTTTCTTGGAAACCTCTTGCAACACCTACTCTTCCATGATCGGCCCCAAAGAAAAAGCCACTTTGCGCCTCAATATCTCGCAAACCTTCTATCCCATCGGCTCTATCTGCGGCATTTTGCTCGGCAAATATCTGATCTTCACTGACGGCGATGCCCTGCACAAACAAATGGAGGCTTTAGAAGGCGAGGCGCAGCGCCAATTTGCCGCCGAGATGTTGCAACGCACTTTGCAGCCTTATCAATTTATCATCATGGTCTTGCTGCTGTTGTTGGTGGTGGTGGCGATTACGCAGTTTCCGCGTTGCAAACCCTTGGATCATGAAGCGCATGAATCCAAAGCCAGCATCAGCGAAACCTTAAGCTATCTCGCCGGCAACCGCCGCTTTAAACGCGGCATTCTGACGCAATTCCTTTATGTGGGCATGCAGACGGCGGTATGGTCCTTTACCATTCGATTGGCATTGCAAATCGACAGCAGCCTGAATGAACGTGTGGCGTCCAATTATATGGTGTGGGCTTTTGTCGGCTTTTTCCTCGGCAAATTCCTCGCCAATATTCTGATGACCAAATTCAACGAAGACAAAGTCTTAATGAGCTATTCTCTCTTAGGTTCTTTGGCTTTGCTCTATGTGATTTGCGTGCCTAATATGAGCGCCGTATGGGCAGCGATTTTTGTCTCCGCTATGTTCGGACCTTGCTGGGCAACCATTTACGCCCGCTCTTTGGATGCCATCAGCGACAAACGCCATACGGAAACCGGCGGCGCGGTTATCGTGATGTCGATTATCGGCGGTGCGGTCGTGCCGGTGGTTCAAGGTTTTGTTTCCGACAGCTTAGGCTCAATGCAATTGGCATTTGCCGTATCTTTGCTGTGTTTTATCGCGGTAGGGCTATATTTTTACCAAGAATACCGCCTCAGCCGTTCTGCTTTGAATTAAAAGGAGTGAATCATGTATCGTTTGCACCTGTATCCGGAACTCTTCAAAACACAAGAACAAATCATTGTGCAATCGGAAAAATTTTCTGTCAGCACAAAACGTTACCCGCAAGACATTGCCAGCTTAACCATTCGCAATTCACGCGGCCACATCGAAATCCTGCCCTTTATGGGACAAATGATTTGGGATGCGGTCTTTGACGGACATTCTCTGCGCATGGGCAATATGTTTGATAAACCGCAGCACGCTCAGGAAATCGTCGATACTTACGGCTGTTTCGCCTTCCATTCCGGCTTGTTAAGCGGCGGCTGCCCTGCCCCCGAAGACAGCCATCCGCTGCATGGAGAATTTCCTTGCGCGACAATGGACTGCGCCTATTTATGTATCGACGGCGAGCGCATCGAGCTTGTCAGCGAATATGAATATGTACGCGGTTTCGGACACCACTATCGCGCCAGTCCCTCCGTCAGTCTTGCCGCCGACTGCGCGCGCTTTGACATCAATATGCAGGTAGAAAACCTCTCTGCCTATCAAAAAATGCCTCTGATTTATATGTGCCATATGAACTACGCCTATATCGATAAGGCCGTCATGCGACAAAACATTCCCGACACCGCCCTGCAATTGCGCCGCAGCATTCCGGCGCACGTGCATCCGACCCCTGAATGGCAAGCCTTCAACGAAGCCATTTTGCAAGGCGGCATTGATGCCAATGTGCTGGACAAAACGCAATGCTACGATCCGGAAATCGTCTATTTCGCCGACAATCTGCCGCAATACGGCGAGATGATGGAATTTGAATTGCAGCATCCCGACAATGGCGCTGCCTTTAGCACGCGCTTTTCCAGCCGGGAATTCCCACACGCCACACGCTGGATTTTGCACAATCCTGACCAAAAAGTCGCGGCATTTGTGCTACCTGCAACGGCACGACCTGAAGGCTACAAAGCCGCTGAAGCGGCAGGCACCTTGCAATGGTTAGCCGCAGGCGAAAGCCGCCGCTTCACCGTCAATACTGGAATTAAGGAGTAAAAGAATGGATATTGCTGTTATTGGTTCAAATATGGTGGATTTGATTTCCTACATCACCCGTATGCCAGCGGAAGGGGAAACCATTGAAGCCCCTGATTTTAAAATGGGCTGCGGTGGGAAAGGCGCCAATCAGGCTATTGCCGCCGCCAAATTAGGCGCGAAAGTCTTGATGCTGACCCGCGTCGGCAATGACGTTTTTGCCGACAATACCATTGAAAATTTTCGCAAACACGGCATCGACAGCCGCTATATCTTAAAAAGCGAAGCCTCCAGCGGTGTGGCACCTATTTTTGTCGACCCTGAATCGCATAATTCCATCATTATCGTCAAAGGGGCGAATAATTTATTAAGCCCTGCCGATATTGAAGCGGCGAAACAAGACATTCTCAAATGCAAACTGATTGTTTTGCAATTAGAAATCCCCACAGAAACGGTGTATTACGCCATTGAATTCGGCAAACAGCATAATATTCCTGTGCTGCTTAATCCTGCGCCTGCACAACCCGATTTGGTGCTAGAAAAAGTGAAAAGCTGCGAATTTATTGTGCCGAATGAAACCGAACTTTCTTTGCTCACAGGCATGCCAGTCGATAATGAAGACGACATTAAAAACGCCGCTCATGCCTTGCAACAGGCAGGGGTGAAAAACGTCATTGTTACCTTAGGTTCAAAAGGCGCTTTATGGTTGAATGAACAAGGTCAAGAACGGCGCTTTGCCGCCGTCACGGTCAAAGCGCAGGACAGCACCGGCGCAGGCGACGCCTTTATCGGCTGCTTTTCCCATGTTTATGTGAAAACGGGCGATATTGCGCAAGCCATCGAAGCCGCCAACCACTATGCTGCGGACTCCGTCACCCGCCTAGGCACGCAAAGCTCCTACCACGAGCGCGCCGCCTTTGTTGCCGACTATCCCGCATTAGCCACCATCGTCTGAGCATGGCTAAAGAGCATTCTCTCAGCAAACGCGACATCCAATCCTTGGATGTCGCCAAACTCTACTACCAAAGCGGCAAATCGCAGCAGGAGATTGCCGCCATTATGGGGCTGTCGCGCCCCACCATCGCCAAACTCCTGCAACATGCGCAAGACCTCGGCTTCGTGCAAATCCGCATCTGCGACCCGCGCGAACACACGGACGAACTCGCCGAACGCCTTCAAGAACGCTACCGATTAGACGAAGTCTGCCTAATTCCCAGCCCGCCGGAACACGACCTCGACCGCCTGCGCCAAGAACTCGGCAAAGCCGCCGCCCGCATGCTGGAAAAACTGGTGCGCGACGGCGACTGCATCGGCATTGAATGGAGCAACACCATACAAGCCATGGCAAAAGCCCTCGTCAGACAAAACCGCAAACAGGTCAAAGTCGTGCAACTGCGCGGCAGCGACACCCAAATGCAGCAAAACCTCAACGAAGCCCAAAGCATCCACCACATCTGCCAAGCCTTTCAAGCCGAAGGCGAAACCCTCAATCTGCCCTGCGTATTCGACCAATTGCACACCAAAAACCTGATGGAAAAAGAAAACCCGATCCGCCGTGTGCTGGAAAGCGGCAAACAATGCCGCATCGCCGTCTTTACCGTCGGCGCCGCCGAAGCCGACAGTCCCCTCTTCAGCTCGGGACTCTTCAGCGATACGGAAATCGCCCACCTGATGCAACATGCCGTCGGCAGCATCTGCGCCCGCTTTGTCAATCGCGAAGGACAAATCTGTCTCCCCGACCTCAATAACCGCACCATCGGCATCCGACTGCCCGACCTACGCCACAAAGAAGAACGCCTGCTCATTGCCGGCGGCAGCCACAAAGCCGCCGCCATACACACCACCCTCAAATACGGCTACGCCAACCGACTGGTCAGCGACGAACACACCGCCCGCCACATCATGCAGCACAACTAATCCGCAGGCATTGCACTATAATGCCGTCCCCACATTTGACAGGTTCATTTATGCCAACTTTCCTACCATACCGAGGCGCCGTCATACTGCTGACGATACTGCTCGGCTGTTTCCGAAGCCTGATTGCGCAACCGCCTCAAGCACTCATCATTGATGAAGCCGAGCGTATATGGCAGGTCGCCATTGCCGCCGACACCCCCTCCCGCAACCGCGGTCTGATGCACCGCCCTTGGCTGGCGCCTTGGCAAGGTATGCTCTTTCTGTTTCCGCGACCTAATGACACCTCATTTTGGATGAAAAACACCATTACCGCGCTCGACATCCGCTTTTACGATGCTCAAGGCGTCTTGCTCGTCCGCTATCCCCATGCCCAACCCTGCCTGCATCAGCCCTGTCCCACCTATCCCTCTTTCGGCAAAGCGCTGTATGTATTAGAAACCCGCAGTAACAGCTGGATCGGCGGGCACATCCGCATTCTCTCTCTGCCCGAACATCTCAAGCCGCGCTAAAAAGCGCCTTTGCCTCATACGCCGGCATTCTTATACAATGCCGCGCTTATCCCTTCAGCGTTTTTAAGGACTGTCATGAGCGACCACACCCCGATGATGCAGCAATATCTTGGCATTAAAAAAGACTTTCCGCATACCCTGCTGCTTTATCGCATGGGCGATTTTTACGAACTGTTTTACGAAGACGCCAAAGAAGCCAGCCGCCTGCTCGGCATCACGCTGACCGCACGCGGCAAAAGCGGCGGCGAACCGATTCCCATGGCGGGCGTGCCGGTGCATGCCTTGGAAAACTATCTCGCCAAATTGGTCAAACTCGGCGTATCGGCGGTGATTTGCGAGCAAATCGGCGACCCTGCGCAGAGCAATGGGCCGGTAGAACGCGCCGTAACCCGCATCATTACCCCCGGCACTTTAACCGACGAAGCTCTGTTGGACGACAGTCGCGACAATACCCTGCTTGCCATCGTTCAAGAGCCTAAAAGCGGTGCTTATTACTATGCCGCCGCCGATATTACGCGCGGCGATTTTTACCTCAGCGACACACTGGACGAAGCCGCGCTGTTGAGCGAACTGGAACGTCTGCGCCCTGCGGAAATCCTGATTGAAGAACGCAGCCGCCTGCCGCAGCAGGCGCATTTGGCGCGCCTGCAACGCCAGCCCGACTGGTATTTTGACGCCGACAGCGCCCTGCGTCTTATGCTCGCGCATTATCAGCTGCAAAATCTGGACGGCTTCGGTTTACAGGCGAGCGACCCCGCCCTGCCTGCCGCCGGTTGTCTGCTGCAATATTTGCACGACACCCACAAACAAAGCCTGCCGCCGCTCAATCCGCCACAAAAACAGCAAGACCGCCGCCATATCCTGATTGATGCCACCACCAGACGCAATCTGGAAATCGAATACACCTTAAGCGGCGACAGCAAACGCAGCCTTATCGGCGTACTCAACCGCTGCCAAAGCGCCGCCGGCATCCGCACCTTCAAACGCTGGCTGAATCAGCCCTTAACCGAACGCGCACCGCTTATCGCCCGCCACGACGCCGTCGAAGCCCTGATGCAGCAATCACGCGAAAACCTGCGCAAACAACTCAAACACAGCGCCGACATCGAACGCATCACCACGCGTATCGCCATGGGCAGTGCAAGACCGCGCGAACTCGCCCATCTGCGCGACACCCTCCTGCAACTGCCTGCCATCGCCGAGCACATCCAGCCTGCCCTAAGCAGCAGCGCCCTATTGCAAGCCCATCATCAGCAACTGCTGCAACACGCAGACAGCGCCGCAAAACTGCAACAGGCATTGGTCGAAACACCGCCGCTGACGCTTAAAGACGGCGGCATCTTCGCCCCCGGCTTCAGTGCCGAATTAGACGAACTCAATCATCTCACCACCCACAGCGAAAGCATTTTGGCGGACATGGAAATCGCCGAACGGGAAAAAAGCGGCATCAACACGCTCAAACTCGGTTTTAACCGCGTCCACGGCTTTTACATCGACATTCCGCGCAGCCAAGCCGCCCTTGCTCCCGCCCACTGGATTCGCCGCCAAACCCTGAAAAACAGCGAACGCTACATCACAGACGAACTCAAAACCTTGGAAGACCGCGTCTTAAACGCCCGCGAACAAGCCCTGCAATTGGAAAAAACCCTATACGCCGCCCTGCTTGCCGAACTCGACCGACAACGTGAAGCGCACTACCGCCTCGCCCAAGCCCTAGCCGAAATCGACTGCCTCGGCGGCTTTGCCGAAATTGCCGCCGAACAACACTATTGCCGTCCGGAATTTGTCGAAGAAGCCGCCCTAACGATTAAAGCAGGACGACATCCCGTGGTGGAAATCCTCAGCGACGCGCCCTTTATCGCCAATGACACCGCGCTCAACGCACGCCGCCAATTACTCATGCTGACCGGTCCTAACATGGGCGGTAAAAGCACCTACATGCGCCAAACCGCACTGATTACGCTGCTTGCCTGCGCAGGTGCATTCGTTCCGGCGCAATCCGCCGTCATCGGACGCATCGAACGCATCTTCAGCCGCATCGGCGCCAGCGACGATTTGGCCGGCGGACGTTCCACCTTCATGGTCGAAATGAGCGAAACCGCCAATATCCTCAACAATGCCGATGCCTACAGTCTCGTCATCATGGACGAAATCGGGCGCGGCACCGGCACATTCGACGGACTCTCGCTGGCATGGGCAAGCGCCCTGCATCTTGCCTGCCACAATCACGCCCTCTGCCTCTTTGCCACCCACTATTTCGAGCTCACCGCATTAGCCGAAGAACACCGCAACATCCACAACATCCACCTCAGCGCGATTGAAGAACAAGACAACATCGCCTTTTTACATCAAGTGCAAAACGGCGCGGCAAGCAAAAGCTACGGCATACAAGTGGCACGGCTGGCGGGCGTACCCAGCAGCGTTTTGCACCAAGCGCGCAGCAAACTCAGACAATTGGAAGGCGAGCGCGAACGCGCCAAGCGCAGCTTAATGCAGGGACAACTCTTTAGCAGCCCTGAAACGCCCGAACCTGCCGAAATCCCCGAAGCCGTACAATGCGTCATCGACAAACTGCAAGCCACCAACCCCGACAACCTCAGCCCCAAAGCCGCCCACGAACTGCTCTACCTCCTGCGTGAATATTTGGCAAACAGCAATCAAATCCGCTTGCCTTAGCAAAACAATCTGCTAAGCTAAGCGCGAGTTATTGTTTTTCTCAAGAGCACAGACATTGAGAAACATTTTCGCCGCTTGCGGCATTTTTTATTAAGGAAAACCAATGAAAAAAACCCTACTTTGCGCCGCGCTCATCGCCGCCCTCAGCGCCTGCGACAACAGCAGCAAAAACGACAGTAACAACAGCGGCAGCAACACGCCTGCCGTACAGCAAGAACAAAAAGCCGCCGTTAAAGCCTTAACCGGCGCCGCCCAAGCCGAAGCCGCAGAAAGCCGCTTCAAAGACCTCAATGCCCGCACTAATCAAATACTGGCAACCAACCTCGGTAAAGCCAACCCTGTCTTCAAAAGCTTGAAAAGCGAATTTCTCAACTACCAACGCGGCGAACAAAGCTCCAGCGCCGACTCAAGCATCACGATTGAATTCGGCGATGCCATCATTGCGGAAGAAGAAAGCCTGAGCACGCCGATAACAATTAGCGCTAAAAACAGCATCGACCACTCGGATGCGCTCGCCGAGCAAGGCATTGTGGCGAAAATCACCAGCACATTCATTGTGGATGACGCCTTAAAAGCCCGCCTCGAACTCGGCGATGAAGAAAGTGCACGTATAGCAAAAATCCTAGACTATCTGGAACTCGATACCGTTTTATTTGCCGACAATAAAGTCGAACAAAAAATCGGCATCAAGCCGGTTGAGCTTGTGAAAGACGGCAAAGAATTCCATTATGAAGGTCTGAACTACACCATCACCTTCCTGCAGGAAGATTTGAAAGACAATCCTGTTTACCCTGCGGACATCCAACTGCAATCCGGCGTATTGCGCTTTGTAGAAAACGGCGTCGAGCAGATTAAACTGGAGCCGATTAGCGGCAGCGGCAACATCAGCGCCAACGGCGATATGAACTTCAAAAGCGGCGCCATTCATTTTACGGCACCTGACGGCGTCACGCTGCACATCGGCAATACGGAAATACTCGGCGAAAAACTCAGCTTCGACCCGCAATTCTCCCAATATCTCGGCAAAATCGACTATCGTTTGAACGACATCAAAATCACCTCCGACGAGACGCACACTTTTGAATTCAAACAGGCTTATCTCGGCACCAATACCGTGAAAAACAGCGATTTGTACAATGTGCAAATCCGCACCGGCATTGAACCGATTACCGATTTCCTGAAAGACCTCGCCGGTATCTCAGGCGTGAAAATCAATAAAAGCACCCTGACGATGGACTTCAACAACATCAGCGCCGATGCCTTAGAGAAACTGCAAGCCGCCGGCTATGACGACAGCATCATTAACGAAGCCTTCCTGCAAAGCCTGATAGACAATGCCGCGCAAAACAAAACCGAACTGCACCTCAATGCCGCCGTGGAGACGGAAGCCGGCACAGCAACCGTGAAAATCGACATCAAAGCCGTTGCCGCTGCCGCCGATAACGGTGGTCATAAAAACCGCAGCAGCATGAGCGACGAAGCATTTTTGCAACATTTCGACATCGAAGCCCTTGTACGCGTGCCTGAAACCATTCCGCAAGCCACCGGCATGGCAGCAATGATGGAAGCACAAGTCGGAGACTTCGTGAAAAAAGAAGACGGACATTATGTGCTGGACTTTAGCCTCAAAAACGGCAAAGCCATGCTTAATGGACAGGCACTTCCGCTGTAATCGGAAAATTCTGGTCAAACAAAAAACGGGCAATACGCCCGTTTTTTTATGCCCTCTTAATTGCTGAGTTTTATTCAGACTTATCTGTCGGCTCTGCAATCACGCCGCAATATTTGCGTGCACCGCCGCCGCCTAAAGGCTCAGGATGATCGCTGTAATTATCGCCGCCGGCATAAATCATCAAAGAATGTCCGTATAAATCCGCAATATCCTCAATGCGCGGCGCAAGCACAGGCTGCGCCTTGCCCTCGGCATCCACCGCCAAAGCCGGCAAATCGCCCAAATGTCCGCCATTATTCCAAGGGCCTAAATGCGCGCCGGTATTTTGGGGGTCCCAATGGCCGCCGGCAGCCAAACCCGCCACCATCTTGCCGTCTTTCTCCGCCGCTTCGCAACTAGGATTTTCATGCACATGGAAACCGTAAATCCCCTGCGGCAGCCCTTCAATCTCGGCATGGAAAAGTGCGCCGTAACTGTTGTAGCTGATGCGCACTTCGCCGACGATCTTATTGCCGTTTTCCACGTCCAATAAAGCCATCGGCACGATAATATCTTCGCGCAGCATGGCAGTAGGCATGACGCTTTCCGCCTGCGCCGCCAATCCCGCCAATAATGCACCTGTTAAAACACATTTTTTCATCGCTGTCCTCCTATTTGAAATGAGCCGCCATTCTACCGCCTTATGCCGCCGTGCGACAATCTAAGACAGCATCACGCAGACCACCGAACAATCGTCAAAATGCGGATTCAATCTGCTGTTTCTTACCGCTAGACGCAATGCCTCCAGTTTATCCAACAGCGTCTCATGCTCCTGCCAGAGAAGCGGCAAATCTGCTGCCGAAATACCGTCTGTCAAACCGTCGCTACACAGGAAGAATCTCATTCTGACGTTGAGGTACGATAGAATTAAGGTCTTTTTTTTCGAGTAATGCCGACACGTTTTAATGCTATGGCAATAGCTCTGTCGCTACAGTTAAAGCGTCTTGCCCGTTCATAGCAATAGTCATCAGGATAAGCTTGGACGTCAGCCATTAAAGCTTCATTATCGGTTTTTGCCGGTTTGCGTTCGTACTTCTTGCGTTCTATGCTTTTTTTCCAACGTTGAATGCTTGTTGCGCTGAGTCGATATTCTTCAACAAGCTTTCTGTAGCTATGACCTGATGCCAGCTTATCTAATATCATTTGTCTGTAATCTTTTGAGTATGCCATAAGTTTTAGTGTAACCTTTTTTGGATTCCTTGACTATAATCCACACAATAGTAAAGCTTGATATTTTTAGGCGTGCAATTTTGTCATGAATTGACAATAATACAAGACGGCGAGCCGCAGACAATACAAAGCGTACTGCAAAACGAGCCAAGTCCGTCATACTTTTTCAATTCTTCGACTATAGAGAGTACGGTAAAGTGAATCAAAACTGTGATTCTTTTTGAACTCTTGGACTATATCATAAGCAAATACATGATTATCTCGCCTATAAAAATCCGCCTACTTAGAGGCGGATTATTTTTTAAGCTTTTAATAGATTTATATAATATTAATACCTGTTTGAATATCCAAAATATTACCATCTGCATTATTTGAGTAAGCATGGTAATTTGCGATATTTTCTCCGGAATTATCTTTAAACTCAGCTAAAGCAAACGCATCATTGCCTTTATTCAACAATGCCGTATAAGATATGGCATTCATATCATCTGCTTCAGCTGATAAATCCTTATCGCTCATCTCTGCCAAATCAATCATTTTTGCTTTATCTATATTAACCGAATTAGCTGCTAAGGCTTTATCTGAGGTCAAACGGCTAAATGAAGTTTCATTACCTATAAGGGTTTCGCCGTTTAACGCTTTTGCACCAAGCAAAATAGTATCAACAGCCTTGTCGTATGTATTTAAGCTCATTGCGTTGTGATTTTTTGAATTAGAGTCAATCGGTGAGCCGCCAAGGATATTGCCTTCAAAACTGGTCATATGCTGTTTATTGCCCATATCAATAGCAGCATTATCAAAATTTTCGCCGATACTTAGCGCATCATCTTCTAGAGCATTATTTTTATCGGCGCTATATGACAGATAAACGGCTTTCCCAGATAAACGATTTCCCATACCGGGGTCGCTTAAGCTAGAAGGGCCATAATCAGTCATGGATTTATCAACCCCAATTCTGACATATGACCCCATGCCTGAAATATCATCAACAGTCACTTCAGCAATTATCGTATTGATTTCTCCTTTCTCATGCGGAGTAAATTCAACTTTAAGCCCGTCTCTGAAATCTTCTTCGCTTAGTTGTTTTTCAAGTAAAACAGCACCACCATGATGTTTGACAACTATTTTATCTCCCACCTTATAATCATAGTCTGTCAACTTTTCAATATGCGAGAAACTGATCTTAGCAATAGCTTTGCCGTTCTCCAGATCTGTTGATCTAATCTTACCTTCCATACTCGTTTTATTCGTTTCGCCTATATCATCTTGAATAACGACAATAGGCAAACCGCTATTCTTCGGATCTAATGTTTGCGTGTAACGCACGGACTCACTTTGAGCATAGGTACTATTACCTTCTCTATCAGTAACTTCTACTTTAAAAACATATTTTGTATCAGCCTTTGAGGCTTCATATTGCACTTCAATAACATCTTTCTTTAAATCCTCAGAAGTTAAGCTTTTATTAAGAACAGGTCTATTTCTGCCATATTCATCTTTTCCCTTCCATGGATTGCCATTTTCATCAGTCAATTTAATCTTATCACTGACTGAATAACCGGCATTTTTCGGCAATCTAATTCTAATAGTCACTTTTCCATTTGTAACATCTGATTTTTCAATTAAGCCATCACCGCCATCCAGAATTTCAATTTTCGGCTTACCGACTTCATCAGGCTGACCGTCTCCTGTGCTATCGCCCGGCACATGAATATCCACGGTCGTCTTGGCTTCGCTTTTCAGTGATTCATTACCATCGGCATCAATTACTTTTACAGTAATCTTATTAATCATGCCTTCCTCAGCTTTACCTCTCAGCTCGAAAGGAATAGAAAATCCTTTCTCTACCTCTTCTTTAGTTAAAGCGCGATTGACAATTTCCGTAGTATCTCGTGTCACTATAATTGTTTGCCCGGCGGCATAACCTGCATTCTCAGGGAAGCTAATCTTCACCTGCGCTTGATCTTCAGTCCCTGACACTAAATGTTCTTTATGAATTCTTCCATCTTTGCTGTCTAGAATCTCTATCACTGGTTTGCCAGCTTCATCAGCCTGCCCATCTCCAGTACTGTCACCGACCACTCTAGTTGATGCGGTGGTCTCTTCACTGTCTTTAATACCATTATTGTTAGCATCATTGACCGCAGGAACAGTTACCGCTTCGACTGCATTTGCACGTCCTTGCAAGATGGCTTTATCTGCGCTATCCGCTAGAGCATCTATTGCTTTTTGTGCTTCCGCTTTAGCTGTTGCAACTTTAGCGTTCGCTGCTTCTACCGCCGCTTTTTCATTTGGATTAATCAGATTGTCGGTACTGACTTCAGTCAGTTTTGCTTGTGCTTCTTTTGCCGCTTGTTCGGCAGCAGCTACTGCTGTTTCTGCTGTTTGCAGCAGTTTTTCCGCCGCTTCTGCTGCGTCGTCTTTGCCGTTGCCGTCTTGGTCATTGACCGCAGGAACAGTTACTGTTTTGACTGCATTTGCACGTTCTTGCAAGGCGGTTTTCTCTGCGCTATCCGCTAGAAGATTTATCGCAGCTTGGGCTTTATCTTTGGCTTCTGTAACTTTGACATTCGCTGCTTCTACCGCCGCTTTTTCATTTGGATTAATCAGATTGTCGGCACTGACTTCAGTCAGTTTTGCTTGTGCTTCTTTTGCTGCTTGTTCGACGGCTAATACCGCTTCTTGCGCTGTTTGGATTTTTTCCGCTTCGCTTTCGTCCGCATCCTTAATGCCATTATCGTTAGCGTCATTGACCGCAGGCAAAGCGACAGGAGCAATTTTATTAATTTGTGCGCTCAAACTGTCTTTGCTGTCCGCACCGTTTATTGCATCATTTGGCAATTTACGCACCGCATCTGCCGCTATTTGCCTTGCATCGACAAGTGCCTTATTTGCATTTTCAATGGCTTGTCTTTCCGCCATTGTGATTAATCCGTCTGCCTGAGCATCTAAAAGCACTTTTTCTGCCGTATTTTGTGCCGCTTGCGCAGCTTGAACCGCCGCCTTAGCGGTGGCAATTTGTGTTTGTAGACTATCTGACACTGCATTATCATTGTCATTTTTATCTTTCACGGTAAGAGCAATGCCGCCAGCCAATAGTGGCGCGGCAATCCAAGCAGGATTAAAACTCGCAGCGACCATAGGATTTTGTATAGTTGTCAATTGCTGGGTTTTTGCCACTTGTTCTGCTAATAAGTTTACAGAATCATTAACCTGTCCGCTTTCCGGCGTAAACGGATAAAAATTGCCGTCTTCTAAGCGTCCGATGATAGCGCTCTCCGATGAATATACGGCAGGGTCGTAATAATCACGGATAATCAAATCAGGCTGAGACACATCGCTACCTTCAAATGTAATCAGCAAATCATTACCCGAACGCATGGTTACGATATGTTTTGGCGCCAAACCTGTCGTTTGATCCAACAATTCATATTGCATACCTTTTTGTGCCTGAACCACAGAAGCTGCAGCCACTTTTATTGTGATAGATAATGAATTGACTACTGATGAGCCCGTGCGAATATTGACAGTAATTGCCGCCATGATGATCTCCAATGTTCCCCGAGAAAATGAAAAAACGTCCGAAATTTAAGCAGAAAACCCGCTTTCAAATAAAGCATATCCTAGCCCAAAAATGAAAAACCTCCAAAAATAAAAGCAACTTAATCTACCGCATTATCCCCAAAAGACTAATCCATACAGACTGAAATCTTTGCAAAACCCCAAAGCATTTAGGTTGTTTTGGGGTTTTTAAGAAAAATGGCATTATGTGCGAGGGCGTTCAGAAATCTGTGTCAGTTCAATCAAAGGCTCATCACCTTATCTAAGCGCCCGGGGAAATGGATAGACAACTGCATCATAGTTTGTCCCCAATTGTTGATAGGTCTTGTCCATTTCTCACCGGCATTTAACA
>NZ_JBXGGR010000027.1:0-23657 GCF_056855035.1 Suttonella sp. | reverse complement strand
AAATCCAAGTAAGCGATACGCCAGCGAGCAAAGCTGTCGATGCCAAATGGACAATTAAAGGCGGACATTGGCATTTGGGCTACAAACTGCATGCGCGTACCGATGCAGAAGGCTTTATTGAACAAATCCACGTTACGCCAGCCAATCAGGCAGATGTCAAACATTTGGCAAGTGTGTTAGACCATGTTGAAGAAGGCGTAACCGTGTATGCCGACAAAGGTTATGACAGCAAAGACAATCGGGCTTTTTTAGAAAACAATCAATTAAAAGACGGTATCATGCGCAAAGCCCATCGCAAGCAACCTTTAAGCCGAGATGATATTGAGCGCAATAAGGAACTATCAAAAGTTCGCTATCGTGTAGAGCAGAGCTTTGCCATTTTGCACCGACTGTTTAAATGCAAACGGGCGAGCTATTTTGGTTTGGAAAAAGTCAAAGGGCAAATGGTGTTGAAGGTGATGTGTTTGAATTTGTTGAAAGCAGCCAACAAGTTAAGGCTAATTGCGCCTATTGCTGCCTGAAAAGGCGGTAAGCAGCCTGAAATAGGCTGTTTAATCAGGGTGAATGGGTAAAATTTGGGTCAATAATGCCATTTCTGTTGAAAACCCCAAAGCAACTTAGATGCTTTGAGGTTTTGCAAAGGTTTCAGCCTGGCAATCCAGAGCACTGGATAGCGTTTATCCTATAGTCAAAGATTTCAAAAAGAGTTACAGTTTTGATTCATTTTGCTGTACTCTCTATAACGCTCGCAGCTTGATATTTTGTGTCACTTTTTCAGTTCTTCGACTATATAGTTTCTTCAGATTAAAATGAGACAATAAAAATTTTCAACATGTTGAAAAATATTTAAATATGTTGTTTTAAGGCGTATCATTTTAATCTGAAGAAACTATACTTCCGGTACAAAAAATTGAAGTAATTTTTTTTGTGTGGATTTACTTAATTTGCAATGAGTTATCTTCATTTTTTGAGTATAAACTGATTGCTAATCTACGTCAGTCTCTTAAATTTTCCTATTGCTTAAGTTGATGTGAAAAATACATATCAATCTAACTTTATTACAAATTTATATAATCATAAAATTTAAGGGCTAGTTACATTACTATTAGGAATAATTATATTTTTCAAAATATAGTTTTCATTTTTAATGCGGTTAAATAGTATTATCATATATATAGGAAATATAATAATAAAAGTATAAAATGCATGACAAATAAATACGAGACCTATTAACTCTGGAATTATATTAAGATAATAATTTGGATGTTTAACGGTTCTGAATAGCCAATGAGGATTGTATTGATGATTTTTAGCAACCATTAATTTTACTGTCCATATATCTTTAAGTAAAACATTGACAATATAATAAAGAATTGACAGCGAGAATAAAATTAGAAAAAAACCTATTAACCCTAATAAATCGAATTGAGTTTTTCTTAAAAATGCTTCAAACACAGTGGAAATATAAAAAATAATATGAGCAATAGTAAGAAATTTTGTATTTTTTATATCGTACTCCATGCCGCCTTTTTCTAAAATTATACGTTCATTACGTTTGGAAATCCTTAAAAAGGCTAAACGAAGAATAAATATAGTAGCCACGAGAATAAAAATAAAAAATGACATAAATAACTCCTGGTTATAATAGTGAGAAATAATATAGTTAATTCAGAAAAAATGACTCATAATTTTTATGTATCTGCTAAATAATGGATATCCAGTGTTTTAAGTAATTCTTATAAATTTACCATAAAAATTTCAATGTTTTAAAGGTGCTATAATCAAAAAACTGAAAAAGTGATACAAGAAAACTAGTCACAGACCGTGCAAAAGTACGGCAAAGTAATTCTAAGCTATAATTCTTTTTGAGTTCTTTAACTATAAGGCTAATTTTATCTTATTTTTTTGAAAATGTCACGACATGAAATGATTTTTTTGGGAATCATGACGAATTCAGGTCAAAAGAATATATAATTTTTACATATTATAGTCAAAGAATTTAAAAAGAGTTACAGTCTCGAGTTGCCTTATCCTACTCTCTGCACCGCCTGTAACTCGCTAACTCGTGTCACTTTTTCAATTCTTCTACTATATAGTCAAAGAAATGAAAAAGTGGTACAGTAATGCTGCTAACAGGTAGCGCAGAGAGTACGGCGAGATGTGTTTAAACTGTAACTCTTTTTGAATTCCTTGACTATAGTTTGTAGAGTAAGGAGTTATTTGGTAATGCATTATCTATGCCTAAGCGACTTGGCTCCCTCGTTTTGTTGCGACAAATATCCCTGTTCAGCGCTAATACGTGCGGGAAAAGATGTGTTGAATTAGGGCGGATAAGGCTTGTTTGTGCGGCAATTGCTCCAGTTCGGCTTGGATTTGCGCATGGCTTTCTTCCAATAGCACTCGACTGTGCGCTAATCCGAGCAATTGCACATAGGTGTTTTTCTCTTGCGCCGCATCTTTGCCGGCAGTTTTGCCTAATTGCCGGCTGTCGGCGGAAGCATCTAAAATATCGTCATGAATTTGATAGGCAATGCCGAGTAGTTTGCCGACGGCGGCTAGATGTTTTTCCTGCTGCGCAAATGTTTCGCCGGGGCAGGCGCCCATCAATATTGCCGCTTGAATCAGCGCGCCGGTTTTGCCGCGGTGGATGGTTTGCAGTTGTGCCAAATCGGTTTTTTTGCCGGTCAAGGCAATATCCAGACTTTGTCCGCCGACCATACCAGCCCAGCCTGCCGCTTGGCTGAGTAAACGGATATGTTTAAGCCGAATATCTGCGCTTAAAGGACTGTTACTAATCAATTCAAAAGCAAGAGTATTAAGTGCATCTCCTGCCAAAATAGCTTCTGCTTCGCCAAAGGCGATATGACAGCTGGCTTTGCCTCGACGCAGATCATCATCGTCCATAGCAGGTAAATCGTCATGAATAAGGGAATAGGCATGAATGCATTCAATCGCGGCAGCGGCGGCATCAACCATCGCTAAATCTATGCCATTATCTTCAGCAGCGGCATAGATAAGAGCGGCTCGCAAACGTTTACCGCCATTCAGCGTGGCGTAGCGCATGGCAGCTGCCAGACTGCCGCTGTGTTCGGGCGGAAGAGCGTCGGCAAGGACGTTTTCAATGCGTGTTTGGTAGTCGGCGATATTCATCATGCTTAAAAGGGAATGTCGTCATCGGAATCCGCTTGGCGGCGCGCAGATGCTGTGGGCGGTTCGTTTTCTTGATAAGGCGGCAGATGTTCTTCTTCGCTATTTGCCTGGGTCAGTAGGCGCACTTTCTGTTCGGCGCTATCTAGGGCTTGCTGGCAGCTGCGGATGAGTTTGATGCCTTGCTCGTATTCTTTCAGGGCTTGGTCTAGGCTGAGTTCGCCCTGCTCTAAGGCGCTGATGATGTGTTCTAATTGCGCGATATGCGTTTCGTAATTTTCCAGCGGATTGTCGTTTTTCTTGCTTTTCGTGTTCATGGTCTTCAGCTCATTTCGGTAAGTAATTGTTGCAAACTCTCATAGCGTTCGGCATGAATGTTGCCGCATGCCAATGCCGCCTGCACAGCACAACCCGGTTCGTTTTCATGGCGGCAATCATTGAATTTGCAGTCGCCGGCGTATTGCGTGATATCCGGAAAACCTGCCAAGATTTGCTCTGCCCTCAGGTGTTTGACGGCAAAACCGCGCACGCCCGGCGTGTCAATCAGACAGGCTTGTTCTTGCCAAGGATAGCGGCGCAGATTGGTGGTAGTGTGTCTGCCCAAACCGGTGGCGGCGCTAATCGATTGTACCCATATATCCGCCTCGGGAATCAGATGGCGAATCAGGCTGGATTTGCCTACGCCCGATTGTCCGCACAGGATGTTTTGCTTGCCTGCCATGTGTTCGCATAGGGTTTCAATGCCGGCGCCGCTTTTAGTGCTGATGAAAAATATCGGGATATTTAACAGGCGGTAAGGCGCGAGGCGTTGTTCTAATTGCACCAGTGTTTGATTATCGGCGAGGTCTGTTTTATTGCAGATAATGGCGGCGGTAATGCCGGCTTCTCTGGCGGCGATGAGGTAGCGGTCAATCAAAGCGGTTTGCCAATCGGGGGCGACGGCAATGGCAATCAACAGTTGATCCAAATGCGAGGCAAGCGCCCTGCTCTGGCGCCCCTGCCATTTATAAAGGGTATGCTTGCGTGGGAAAACTGCTTCCACAACCGCGCTGCCGTCCGCATTGTATTGCAGCAAGACACGGTCATTAACCGCAATATCGTCTAATTGTTTGCGCCAATCGCAGCTAATCAATTTGCCCTGATGTTGCGCGATGATTTGATAGCCCATGTGCGCGACAATCAATGCGGCATCGGCAATATCGCCGCCGGCAAGTTTCTGCTTGCGCTGGGCGGCTATGCGGCTGCGTTGTTGCTGGCTCAGGCGGCTCAAAATTTATTCCGTCGGCGCAAAGAGGGCGTCAATGTCTTCTTGCTGCGCATCGCTGACGGATTTGCCTAATTGCTGCCAGCGATATTGCAGCCAATAATCGCGCATGGCGGCATATTTGTCCGTCGCGCTGCCTTCCAATTGCCGCTCCAGCGGGAAGAATGCGGCGCGCGTATCCACGGCATTGAGCGCGACCAATGACCAATAAATCTTGTCGTCTTTCACATAGCTAATCGGGCTAAGGAAGCTGTCGGGAATTTTGCCCAAACCGTCGCGCAGGGTGCTGGGACCTAGGAGCGGCAGCACAAGATACGGCCCCGATTCCACACCGTAGCGCGATAAAGTCGAACCGAAATCTTTGCTGATTTTAGGATTGCCCATCGGCGTGGCGACATCGAGAATCCCGCCTAAGCCGAAAATGCTGTTGTTAATCAAACGCGCGCCGATGCCGGCAGTGGCTTGTCCGTCTAATTGCAAAATGGCATTCGCTAAAGAACCCACATCGCTTAAATTGCCGAAAAAGTTGCCGATACCGGTGCGCACGGGGCTTGGCACGACGGTTTCATAGCCGGTAGCGACCGGTTTTAAGACTGCCGTATCCACCGCTTCGTTAAAAGCAAAAATACCGCGGTTCATGCCTTCCCAAGGGTCTTGGGTATAGCCTTGGGAGTCAATGGCGCTGCTGCAGGCAGTGAGAAAAGAAAGAAATAATAAAAATAGAGTATTACGCATCGTTTTGTGGAGTTTTTTCATGATTGATATATTGTTCTTGAGGCAGAACATAGGCATCTTCGTCGATATCCTTATACACATCGCTGTTTAAATAATGCTCTTTGAAATAGCTGAGGAAAACATTAATGATGGCGGTAACCGGCAAGGCAAGCAAAATACCCATAAAGCCGAATAATTGACCGCCCGCTAAGACGGAAAATAGTACGGCAACAGGATGCAGCCCTGTGCGTTCGCCGACAAATTTCGGCGTCAGTACCGTACTTTCAATGGTTTGTGCTACGCTAAACACGGCAATAACGCCGATGACATGCATCCAATCTTGGAATTGCAGCAAAGCCATGATGCCTGCCATGACCATGCCCACAATCAGACCCAAATAAGGCACAAAGCTGACCAAGCCCGAAATCATGCCGATAACAATCGCCAAATCCAGCCCTATGAAGGACAATCCCAGCGAATACAAAATCCCTAAGCCGAGCATGACCAGCAATTGTCCGCGCATAAAACCGCCTAAAACGTAATCGCAGCGGCGCATCAGTTCATGCGTCATCGCGCGGTATTGCATAGGAATGAGTTCGTCGATTTTGCCGATGAGCAAATCCCAATCACGCAGCAGATAAAAGGTCACTACCGGCGTGAGGAATAAATAAGTGAAGAAAGTAATGACCGAGCCGATCGAACCGCTGATAGAGCCGATGAAAGACTGCGCCACACCGGAGGCTTGGGCGAAATTCTCGCTAATTATGGCTTGTACGGATTCTAAGCTCACGGAATTCAAATCAATGGCAAAGAGTTTTTGTATGGTCGGCCCGGCTTTTTCTTTTACCCAAATCACGTATTCGGGCAAATGGCTGCCCAAGCGGTTCACCTGCTCCGCCAAAGCAGGCAAAAGCACCAGTGCGATAAAGATTAAGCCGATGAAAAAGCCCATAAAGACCATAATCACGGCGAATGTGCGTGAACGCCCCATGCGCTCGATTCTATCGGCAATCGGATCGCCTAAATAAGCAAGCAAAGCCCCTAGCACAAAAGGCGTGAGAATAGGGCTGAGCAAATACAGCAAGGCCAAGAAAAGCAGCAATAAAGTCAGCCAGAAAAAGCGGGAAGCCAGCATAGAAAGCTCAAGGTTAAATAAAAGCGCGTATTGTAGCAGGATTGGCGAATATAACAGATAGAAATTAATAATTGCCGGTCTTGATGCCTTGTTTTTTACGTCGAATGCGACGGTATAGCCAGAAGGCAATCGCTATCATGAGTATAAACGGACTTGCCGCCACGCCGAAGACGACATAACTGTGCAAAACGCTGTTGCTGTTTTCTGCATAGAGACTGCGCATAATCAAGGTATCGGGGGCATCAGGTGCCTGTTCATACATCAGGGCATAGTATTTTTTCGGCCAGAAATTGCCTTTGCTTTCCCATAGCAGCAATTTATCGCTGCTGCGCAGTATCCAGTTTTTGCCCAGTGTTTGATGCAATTCCTGCTGCCATTGCGGTAAGGCGCTGTGGGCAAGACGTACATCCTGCAGGCAGTAAATTTTCGGACTGCGGCTGAGTGCAATATCTGTGTGATTGAGTTGCTGTTCCCTTTGTTTGAGGATGTGTAAAGTGCCGTCGTCACTGCTTTGAAGCGGGCGGGCTTCTGCACTTTGAATTTGGCAAAGACGGCTGTCGGTTTCCTGCGCATAGCCAATTTGCACATAGCCTAAGAGGATGAAAATGAGGTACTTATACATATCAGCGTCCGAATAAATGGGCAATCATATGAATTTGCTCTTCATCATAGCCTTGCACGCCTAAAGCGGCGGCAAGCGCAAATTCTCCGCTTAATTGCTGTTGATGGCGCAGTGTTTGCCAATCTTGTACCTGCTGTTTGGGAGTTTGCCTGTTTTTTATGGCGGCGATGCGCTTAGCGGCGTCTTGTGATGTCATACGAGTCCTTATTTATCGATGGCTTCATTGAAGCATGTTTGGGCGAAAAAACAAAGCCCAGCCGAGGCTGGGCTTTGCAGGTCGGCAGATTATGCCGCAGGAGTGGCTTCTTGAGGAGTGACTTCTTGCGGTTCTTTGTGCAATAAACCTTTTACGATTTGTATGCCGAAAGCGACCGCACCCATGATGAAGATCACATCGCCGAAGGTACGCACCCAACGCAGGGTATGGATAATCGGCGTTTGTTCTACAAATTCCGCACTGCGCGCCCACCATAGACCTTCGCTAATTGCCGCATGAGCTTGAATAATGCCGATTGGCAGTAAGCTGGTGAAGAGCATCAGGATTAAGCCTAAGTTTAAGAGCACGAAAGCGCTGTAGAGCATTTTGGTGTTCATCTCAAAGGTCGGACGAATGTAGCGTAAGACCATTAGCGTGAAGCCTAGGGCGAGGAAGCCGTAAACGCCGAATAGTGCCGCATGTCCGTGGTTAGGCGTGGTGTTCAAACCTTGCAGATAGTAGAGCGAGATCGGCGGATTGATGAGAAAGCCGAAGACGCCCGCACCTAACATGTTCCAGAAGGAAACGGCAATGAAGAAGCACAGCGGCCAACGCATCGGACGCATCCACGGCGCTTTATGCTGAATCGTCCAGTTTTCAAAGGCTTCATAGCCTAAGAGTACCAAAGGCACCACTTCCAAAGCGGAGAACATTGCGCCCACTGCCATAATCGGCGTGGTTGTACCTGAGAAGTACAGATGGTGGAAGGTTCCGGGAATACCGCCGATTAAGAAGAGCATTGCTGCCAATAATGAAGCGGTAGTAGCCGCGCGTTTGCTGACCATGCCCAGATTGTAGAAGATGAAGCCGACGGCAGTGGTGGCGAATACTTCGAAGAAGCCTTCTACCCACAGATGCACTACCCACCAGCGCCAGTATTCCATAATCGACATATGCGTATGTTCGCCGTAGAACAGGGCAGGGGCATAGAATACGCCGATAGCGGCAGCCGACATCGTGAAGAGAATGAGCAAACTTTTATCGCCTTCGATTTGCAATGCCGCCCAAATGCCGCGCAGCATCAAGACAAGCCAGAAAACTAAGCCGATGAATAGGGCAATTTGCGGTACGCGCGCAATTTCAACATATTCATAGCCTTGATGACCGAACCAGAAGTTCAAAGCCGGCGTCATCCAACCTTTAATCGCTAAGAATTGTCCGATGTATGAAGTCACGACCACGACAATCAATGCCCAGAATAAGACGTCAACGCCTAATTTTTGGAATTTAGGATCGCGTCCGCCGTTGATAATCGGGACAAGGAATAGGCCGGCGGCAAGGAAGCCCGTGGCAATCCAGAAAATCGCCGATTGGATATGCCAAGTGCGGGTTAAGCTGTAAGGCAGCCAATCAGAAACAGGAATGCCGTAGAAATCCTGACCTTCGACGGTGTAATGCGCGGTAAAGCCGCCCAGCATGACTTGCACGAAGAACAATGCCGCGACCACAAGCAAATATTTGCCCACCGCTTTTTGCGAAGGCGTAAGCTTGACCAAGGTCAGCGGATCTTGCTTAGGCACAACGATTTCATCATGTTCATGATGCACGCAGAACGCCCAAATCCAAATCACCAAACCTACACCGAAAATCAAGGTGACGACAGAAGCAATCGACCAAATAACATTTTCCGCTGTCGGATGGTTGCCGATCAAAGGCTCATGCGGCCAGTTGTTGGTGTAAGTAACGTCTAAATCAGGACGATTGGTATGTGCCGCCCATGCCGACCAGAAGAAAAAGGCATTCAATTTTTCGCGTTTTTCCGCAGAAGGCAAGGTGTTTTCCTTCATCGCATAGGCTTCGCGCAAATGCTTGAATTCAGGATCATTACCGAATAAACGGTCATAATAAGCAGCGGTGGCGCGAATCGCATTCAAACGTTGCTGCGATAAGGTAACGGTATCGGTTTCCTTATTATAAGTATTGGTGCGGAAAGCTTCCTCGGCATCATATTGCAATGTTGCTTTGTCGCGCTCGGATAAAGAATCATAGCTTTGTCCGAATATGTTCTGCGCTTGCTGATCCAGCCATACCATCACATCGCGATGAATCCAATCCGCTGTCCAATCGGGCGCTTGATAGGCACCATGCCCCCAAACCGTACCCACCGACATACCGCCGATAGACTGCCATGCGGATTGCCCCTGCATGATGTCCTCATAGGTATAAACCACTTCCCCCGTGTCGCTGACGAATTTAGCAGGAATTGGTGGACGTTCGTGATACACCTCTTTGCCGAAATAGCCCAGCACGGTAAACGCGCCGACCATAATAAAGGCAAGCAGTATCCATAATTTTTTATACTCTTTCATAGAAAGCCTCACAAATGTAAAACAGAACAGCTGAAGTTGCCGGCGCATTGTGGCAAAAATGACGATAGCCTTCCTTGATAAAAATCAATTAAGTGGAAATAAGTATTAAGTTATTGTTTTGTATTTAAAAATATAAAAATGTGATTGAGATCGAACGGCGCTCGCAGAATGCGCTTTTTATTCTTTAACAAGAGATAGCCATTTTTCTCTTAAAAATAATGACTTATTCCTTGGGTTTTACCTGAAGTTAGCGCCGATAAAAGGACGGCGCATAAAAAAAGGATAATCGGTAATGATTATCCTAAAATAATAGTTTTATCAATATATTGCTGTGATTAGAAGGGTTTTATTCGCCCCAGAATTGGCGGGCGATTTTTTGACCCTGCGCGATTTTCGCCCACTGCTGCGCTTCTGTTAAGGCATTACCGTTATCGCAGGAAGCGAAGCCGCATTGATGCGAGAGGTAGAGTTTGTCTTTGGCGACGTATTGCTTGGCTTCCTGCAAGAGTTGCAGCGTGCGCGCCTCATCATCCAAATCCGTCGTCTTGCTGGATAAGAAACCGAGTACCACTTCCGCTTCCGGCTTATCGGCAAAGGCTTTCAGGGCGGTCAGATTGCTGGCGCGTTCGTCGTCCCATTCCAGATAGAAGCGGTCGTAGTTTTGGCTTTTTAAGAACAAATCGGCGATGGTTTCATAACTGCCGTCTGCCATATTGCGTGAGTCGTAATTGCCGCGGCAATTATGGGTGTAGACCTTGATATCCAAATCATGCGCATAGGCGATAATTTCATTGTTTAAATCAATGAATTCTTTGGCGATGCTTTGCACTTCTTCGGAATCGTAGCCCTTGCCGCTGAAGGGGCTGTGGTGATTGTCGCTGGCAAAGAGTTCCCACAAGCAGTCGTCAAACTGAACGATTTTGCCGCCTGCTTTTTTGAATTCGTTAAGAAAATCTTTATAAGCCTGCGTGAGGTCGGCTTTAAGCTCGTCACGGCTGGCATAGACTTTGCCGCTGACGTTTTTGGACATCAAGCCGAATTCGCCATACACATGCGAGGGCGAGGGCACGCATTGCTTGAGTTCTACACCTTCGGGTGCAAGCGATTCAAGGCGTTGATAATCCCAGATAAAGGGGTGATGATCGCAGCAGACGCGTTCTTTGAATTCGATGCCGATATCGCGGCGGGTTTCGTATTTGCTGTCTTGATCATAGTCGCGGAAAAAATAGCCGTGTTCGGCAATGTAGCGGTGCACGCCGCTCAAGCCCCAGACGAAATCCAAATGCCAAAGCGATTTGGAAAATTCGCCGTCGGTAATTTCCGGCAAACCTTGCGCGATTTGCGCCTTAACGATATCGGCGACCGCCGCATCTTCGACGGCTTCATAGCCCTCGAAATCTTGATAAAAAGGGTATTGGATATCGTCGCGTTTTTCGATTTGGCGTTTATAAGTCAGCAGACTTTCTGGACGCAGCAATGAGCCGACGATTAAAAAGCGTTTAGAGGTTTCTGACATCTTGTCCTTCCTTATTTGTTGTGTGAACTATTGCTAAAGCCCCTGCATCATAAGGGCAAAAAGAGATAAAAAATCATTATCCTATAAGATTTTGTTATTAATTGCCGCAATATGAATTTCTAGTAAAAAAAATAGGCTTTAGTTATACTGTCGCGCCGCGATTAAGGAGATTTTATGGATAATTTATACCGTGCGCCGCAGAGTAATTTGCGCCGCAATGTCGGTGAGGGTCTGAGCTTGGTTTTGGTAGAAATCTTGAGTTCGGGCAGTTTGTGGGCGCGCATGATTAGCGTGGTGAATTTTATTTCCCTGTTTTTCGGCGTGCTGTATCTGTTAGCGATGGTATTCGGCTTTTCTGCTGCCTTTAAGTACGGTGCGGGAAGCGATCAGGAAAAAAGCATGTTCATCATCGGAGCGATTATCGGCGTTGTCGTCTCTATGCTGCCGATGCTGCTGATTTATTGGTTTTACGGCACATCTATGAACCGCTATGCTAAAACTGCCAAACAGCTGCGCCAAAGTCCTGATGCCGAAGCAGACGTTGCTCAATGTTTTGCTTCTAGCTCTACATTCCTGAAAACAACCGGTATTTTTGTGATTATTATGGCAGTTATCATGCTTTTAGGTATTGCCGCAGCAATCGTTTTGCCGGCTTATCAAGAGTATGTAATCCGCGCCCGCGCCCGTTCTTAAGGAGCTCATAATGGAAGCTATTTTTCAACAACTGCCCAAGGCGATTCGCTGGAGCAAAATCTTAAGCGTTCTGTTTTTATTGGCCACTTTGTTTTTCTTACTAATATTTGTCGTCACTTTTCTAAAATCCGCTGTTGCCGCTTTTTTCCAATTGATTCCCTTATTGTTAATGGGATTTCAATATTGGCTGTTCCGCGGCTATAAAATTGCCTGCCAACAGGCTTTGGACAGCCGGGATATTGACGATTTGGAAACAGCTGCACGTAAGCAAGTGATGATTATCAAATTTTTCGGCTTTTTAAGCCTGCTGATACTTATCCTTATGCTTTTCGGTCTTATAGGCATGTTCTTCGGCGGCATCCAAGCCGTGCAATTCGGACGCTAAATACGCATGCGCCACAGCCTGCTCGATGATCGCATTTATGTCGAAACCGCCGAGGGCGTTGTGCTGTCGGCGGTTTTAGCAGATCCGCTAAGCCGCGCTTATGCTTTGATTATCGATGTGCTGCTGATACTGGGCTTGCTGTTTGTCTGCTTGTTCATTGCCGCTTTTCTGCCGGATATTTATGTGGCGCAGGGCTTTTTCCTGCTGATGTATTTTCTGCTGATGTGGGGCTATTTTTTCTTTTGCGAATGGCGCTTTAGCGGCAGAACCTTAGGCAAAAAAATGATGAATCTGCAAGTGGTGGGCGCGGATTTGCTGCCTGTGAGCGTCTCGCAGGCGGCATGGCGCAATGTGCTGCGCTATGTGGATTTTATGCCGGCATTTTTTGCCTGCGGCATGCTGTCTGTGCTGATAAGCGGCAAGAATCAGCGTGTGGGAGATTGGCTGGCGGGAACGGTGGTTATTTTCCGCCAAGAACCGCAATTGCCGCAGCAGGCTTTGGCGGCAGGCGAAGCGACGCCGCCTTTATGGCGTTTATCCCGCGCCGAGCAGCGTATCATTATGGATTTTGCCCATTATGCCCAACAGCATCAATTAGAACGCGCGATTGAATTAAGCGAGCCTTTTGCCGCCTTGTTGCCCGAATGCAGCGGCGAGCAAAGAGTGGCGCGCTTAATCGCCTATGCGCGTTATCTGCAAGGAGCGGCAAAAGCATGAAAGAGCAGCAATTTATCGCCGCTTACGAGCAAGAATGGCAGCAATTGGAAGCATTTTTGCAAGCCGATACCGTATCGCGTAAACAAACCTCTTCAGCGGCAATCGCGGCAGGAGATTTTCCGATGCAGTACCGTCGTCTGTGCGAGCAGTTAAGCTACGGCGAACGCGCAGGTTTTTCCGCCGCTTTACTGGCGAGATTAAACCGTTTGGCGGTCTTGGGGCATCAATGTCTGTATCGGCGCAAACGTGGTCATGCCGGTCTGATTGCGGATTTTTTCCGCTGGCAATTGCCGCAGACGGTGCGCCGCTTTTGGCGCTATTTCGCGCTTTCCGGCGCTTTGTTTTTTCTGCCGCTGTTCTTTGCTATCGGCTTCGGTCTGCTGAATCCCGAATTTGCCGAAGAAGCGGCAGGGACTTATACCGAGATGTATACCCCTGATCCTGATAAACGTCTCGGCGAAAGTCGCGGCGCTTCCAGCGATGTGATGATGTTCGGGCATTATGTGCAGAACAACACCTCGATTGGTCTGCGCACCATTGCCGGCGGCGCCGTATTGGGCATCGGGGTTTTTATCGTGCTGATACTTAACGGCTGGCACTTCGGCATCGTCAGCGCGCAAATGATTCATGTCGGCTATGCAGGACAGACCTTCTTTCCTTTTGTGATTACCCATGCCGCTTTTGAAATCACGGCAATCATCTTTTCAGGCGCTTGCGGACTGGCTTTGGCGCGTGCCCTATATTTGCCGGGGCGTTTGCGCCGCAGCGATTCGGTGCGGCAGATGCTGCAAGACTTCTTCCCTGTTTTGGTCGCGGTGGTGCTGATGTTTTTCCTTGCTGCTTTGGTCGAGGCGTTTTGGTCGGCGATTTGGCTGCCGCCCGCCGTCAAATTCAGCGTTGGCGGCATCGCTTGGGTATTGGTTTTGGCGTATTTTTTCTTGGCAGGACGCGGCGATGCAGGCGCTTGAAATCAAAGTGCGGGCGCGCACGAGTAAGGAAGCGATTAACCTCGGCTTTATGCTGGCGCGACGCCATTATTTTTCCCTATTGCTGAGTGCCTTGCCTTGCTGGGCGGTAATTAGCGCGGTGGGCGCGGCGCTGTGGTGGCAGCAAAGCTCGCCGCTGTATTTGCTGCTTATTACATGGTGGCTCAAGCCTTTATACGAACGTCCGATATTGCTGCGCCTCAGCCGCCTGATTTTTAAGCAGGACTCGGACTGGCGGGCGGAGCAAAAAGCCGTGTTCGCCCCTACATGGTTGGCGGAAATCAGCTATTTGCGCCTCTTTCGCGCCTTTGCCCCTATCCGCCATGCGGTAAATTGCTTGGAAGGTTTGCGCGGTAAGGAAAAACGCGAGCGGCTGCGCTTTTTTGCCGGCGGCGCTTCGGGCGGCGGCAGCGTATTGCTCTTGCTGTCCTTATTGGAAAGCGGATTATTGTGCATCTGCCTGTGGCAGCTGTTTGATTTGTCCTATCTCAACCTCGCGGCTTTTTTGCAAAGTCTGCTGCATCAGCCGCAGCAATTGCATCAAATCTTGGCGCTGTTTTATGCCTTGCTGTCGCTATTGGCAACGCCGTTTTATATCGGCGCGGGCTTTATGATTTATCTGAATTGGCGCATCATCAGCGAGGGCTGGGCAGTGGCGCTGGATATGCAGGCCTTGGCGGCGCGCCTGATGCAATGTGCGGCAGTCTGCGTTTGTGCGGCGCTATTGGCGTTCAGCACCAATGCAGAAGCCTTGACGGCGGAGCAGGCGGCGGCGGATAAGGCTTGGGTGCAGGCAGAAGTGCAGGGTAGCAGTGGCCCTTATGAGCATGTGTGGCGCAAAAATAAGCATGGCGATTCAAATTTTTCTCTCAATCTGCCTGATGGCAATTTCAGTCAAACGGTTAAATTTTCTCTGATTGCTGCCGCCATTGTATTTTTGCTGTGGCTGTTTTATCACATCATCCGCGGCAGCCATGCTAGCGCTCTGTCAGCGCGTAAACACAAGCAAACAGGAAGGGCAATCAGCCGCACAGAACATCGTGCCGTGCTCGAAAACCTTGCAGCGGCGCAATCTGCCGCCGAAAAAGGCGAATTATTGAGAGCGGTGGCGATTTTATATGCGCATTGGCGGAAAGACGCGCATTTATACCGCTTGCCCGAAATGATGCTTGACGAAACCGAAAACGATTATTGGCAGCGCATTCAAGGACAAAGCACTTCCGCACAGGCACATTTTTTGCAACGGTTATTTTCTTTATGGCAGCAAGGCGCTTATGCCCGACAGCATTTAGATAAAACGGCGGTACTGGCTTTGCTTGCCGATTATCAACAGTTATGGCGGCAAGTATGAGAAAAATGACTTGGTCGTTATTTGGTTTAATCCTGATTGCCTGCTTATGGCTGTGGTTCGGTTATGGCGAAGCGCAAGAAGGCGAACGTGTGCGTGTACGCGTATGGAAAGGCTGGAGCGGTAGCGCGAAGCATGACAATATGGCTTTAGCAAAAGCTTTTTTAGCCAAACGCGGTATTGTATTGACTGTAGAACAGATGGGTATATTGCCGCAGGCGATGGAAAGAAATGATGAAACGCTGCTATTAGATGCTCATGTTGATGGTGGTACTGAGACGGAAAAAGCGCAGCTGCGTGCTTGGGTAGAGAGCGGCGGTCGTCTGATTATATTGGCTAACCGCGATTGGGCGGCATATTTCAATCTCGATTTAGAAGCAGAAGGATTGGTGTATCCTCATCAGTTTAAAAATAATACTTTGATCTGGCGAGAAAAGGGAGAGGCGATATTGACTGTCGAACCAGCAGCTATCATCGCTGCTTTAAAATCCGAGAAGCATAGCAAGAAAACAGCGGCAATAGCAGGGGTGTATAGCAATGCTTATCCACGGTCAGCCTTTGGTAGGAAAATCGCTTTGGGCAAGGGAGAATTAGTGGTTTTGGGGCATTCTACAGGACTGTGGCATAACCATGGCCATCAGTATAAAGGGGAATGGCTTGATGAGGATGAGGAATATGTGCCGCTGGCGCGCGCCGATAATGCCGCCTATCTGCATGCCTTGCTGCAAGGACGCAGCAAAGCCCGCCTGATATTAGATACGCAGACTCGCTCGACCCAAGACTTCGACTTAAAACTGCCCGAGGCAAAATGGTGGGCGGCATTGGCGGCAGCTTTGCTGGGCGTCTTGGCATTACTATGGCGCGGCGGACGGCGTTTCGGCGCTTTGATTGTGCCGCAGGCAAGCGTAGGGCACGATATGCAGCAGCATTTGCTTGCCGCAGGATATTTTTGGGCGCGGCAGAAAGATTATGGTTATGCCTATTTGGCGGCGCAGATGCGTCAGCGTTTATTGGCGGAGATGCCGATGCTGCAAAACGCGGACGCGGCGCCTGATGCCGAAATTCTCGCCGCAAGCGGTTTGAGTGCTGCGCAATTCCGGCGGCTTGTGCAGGCGGCATTGCCGCAAACCGAAGCGGATTTTATCGATTTTGTGCGTGCGGCGGAGCAGCTGCGCGCAGCAGTAAGGAGAAGACATGAGTGAAGCATTTTCAAATCAGGCAATGAGCGAGTCTTTGCAGCAATTATGCTGCTTGGCGGCGGCTTTGCGCCAAGCGGTGCAGCGCGTGATTATCGGGCAGGAGCAGGTAGTGGAAGAAGCTCTGATTGCACTTTTGGCAGGCGGGCATATTTTGATTGAAGGCGTGCCGGGTTTGGGTAAAACTTTGCTGGTGGAAACGCTTGCCAAAACCATCAGCGGCGATTATCAGCGCATTCAATTTACGCCGGATTTACTGCCTGCCGACATTACCGGCAGTATGGTTTATGATCCCAGCGACGGGCGCTTTAAATTGCGCCGCGGTCCGGTCTTTACCCATTTGCTGCTGGCGGACGAAATCAACCGCGCCCCTGCTAAAACGCAGGCGGCTTTATTGGAAGTGATGCAGGAGCGGCAGGTAACGATTGAGGGCAAAACCCTGCCTTTAACGCCGCCGTTTATGGTATTGGCAACGCAAAATCCTTTTGAACAGGAAGGCACTTATCATTTACCCGAAGCGCAGCTTGACCGCTTTTTGCTTAACAGCCGCATCGATTATCCCAGCCAAGCCGCCGAACAGGTCTTATTGGAGCGTCTGCTGTCTTGGAAGCAGCCGCTGGCGAATAATACCGATGCGGCGCAGGCGGTTTTAGCGGCGGCGGATTTGCCCAAATGGCAGCAATTATTATTAGAAGTGGTGGTCGATCAAAGGATTGTCCGCTATGTGCTGGCATTGGTACGCAAAACTCGTGAAATGGAGCAATTTGCCGCCGGCGCGGGCCCGAGAGCGGGCATTGCCTTATTAGTGGCGGCAAGAGCGCGCGCGGTCTTGCATCAGCGCGGCTATGTGCTGCCTGATGACATCAAAGCACTGGCGCCGGCAGTCTTGCGCCATCGTCTGCAACGTTCGCCCGAAGCGGAAATCGACGGCTTGACGAGCGATGAGCTGATTGCCCAATTATTGCAGCGCATTCCTTTGCCGCGCGAATAAAACACATGATTCCAAGCCGATATCAATTGTGGGGCTGGGCGGCATTGGCGGCAGGCGAATTGCTGCTGGCATTATTGGATATGCCGCTGATGTATGCTTGGGGTTTATTGCTGCTGTGGCTGGCGGCTTTGGCAGCGAGTGCATGGACGGCATGGCGCGAAGAACCGCGTTTTTCCTTAAGCCGCGATTACAACAGCGTGCAGCAAAGCGACAAAAGCTTTGAGATGCAATTAAGCGTGCATAATCAATTAGAACGCGATATTGCGCTACAAGTCTTTGATCACTATCCCGCGACGGCGGAAACGGACATTGAGGCAATCTCTGTGGAGATTGCCGCGCAAGACAAAGCGCATCTGCGCTATCCGCTTTGCATTCAGGCACGCGGACGCTTTGAATTTAGCCAAGTGCAATTACGTTATCTCGGCAAAGGACTGCTACCGCTGTGGCAACGCGATGTGCATTTGCCTTGCGTGGCGCAGGTACGCGTGTATCCGCGTTTTGCGCATTTGCATCAGCAGCGCTTTGCCAGCATTCACAGCAGCCAATTAGGGAATGTTCACCCTCTGCATATCCGCAGCGGCAACGGCGATTTTTCCCATCTGCGCGACTATTTGGCAGGCGATGCGATTGCGCGTCTTGACCACAAAGCGCGGGCAAGACTGGGTAAATGGCTGGTGCGCGAATTTGAATTTGAGCATGAGCAGCCGGTATTGCTGATGGTGGATAACTCGCGCCGCCTGCAATCACATTTTGCAGGGCATTCCTTATTTGACGAAGTGCTTGCTGCCGCCACGCAGCTTGCCCATGCCGCCCTTGCCGCAGGCGATGAAATCGGCATGCAATTATTTGCCGATACCCCTTTGTTTTATCTGCCTTGTTCGCGCCAAAGCGGACAATACCGCCGCTTGGTCGAGAGCCTTTTCGACTGCTATCCGCAAGCTGCGCCGCCGGATTTTGCCGCTGCTATCCGCGAAGTCTATTTGCGTCAGCGCCGCCGCTCATTGATTATTCTGCTGACCGTCTTGGAAGCCGGCGATGAGCACATTCTGCGTCCGGCGCTGCAACTTTTACAAAAACGCCATCACGTCATGCTAATCAGCATTCGACCACCTTATTTTGACGAAGCCGAGGACATCGCGCGCGGCGATGATGCCCTGATGGCGGCGGCAAGAGGCGTTTATGCTGTCCAATGGCGGCAAACAGCAGAAAAACTCAAACAAAACAAATTAATCTTTATCGACAGCACGGCGAAACAGCTGCGCCCGCAATTATTAAACGCCTATATCGCCTATAAAAACCGACTGAAACGCTAAAAGCCTCCTGCCGCCCTTTTGCGGCGCGCGAGGCAAGCCCAATCCTGCTATAATCCGCGTCTTTTCATACTTTTTGGACACATTATGGCGAACAAATATCTTCCTTCCGCAGTCGAAAGCAAATGGTATCAATATTGGGAAAAAGGCGGCTATTTCGCCGCCGATTTCAGCAAAAACGACGCATTCAGCATTCAACTGCCACCACCCAACGTAACAGGTACGCTGCACATGGGGCACGCCTTCAATCAAACCATTATGGACGGCTTGACGCGCTATTACCGCATGAAAGGTTGCAACACTGCTTGGATTCCCGGCACCGACCACGCAGGCATTGCCACGCAAATCGTGGTGGAACGCCAACTTGCCGCGCAAAACATTTCGCGTCATGACTTGGGGCGCGAGGCGTTTTTGGCAAAAGTGTGGCAATGGAAAGAACAATCTGGCGGCACCATCACCCAACAAATGCGCCGCGTGGGTTGCTCTGCCGACTGGTCGCGCGAATACTTTACGATGGACGCGCCACGCGCTGAAATCGTTACCCAAGTCTTTGTGAAATTATACAATCAAGGCTTGATTTATCGCGGCAAACGCTTGGTAAACTGGGACCCTGTTCTCGGTACGGCTGTGTCGGATTTGGAAGTGGAAAATGTGGAAAGCGATGGCTCCATGTGGCACATCCGCTACCCATTAGCGGACAATCCAAATGAAGCCGTGATTGTCGCCACCACGCGCCCCGAAACCTTATTGGGCGACGTGGCGGTTGCCGTCAATCCCAAAGACGAACGTTACGCCCATTTGATTGGCAAATCATTGATTTTGCCGCTCACAGGTCGTCAAATTCCCGTGATTGCCGATGAATATGTGGACAGCGAATTTGGTACAGGCTGCGTGAAAATTACGCCCGCGCACGATTTTAACGACTACGAAGTCGGCAAACGCCACGACACAGCTTTAATTAACGTATTGAGTTTAGAAGCAAAAATTTTAGCAACGGCAGAAGTTTATGATTACCGCAGCAATGTACTGGAATCTTTCAGGCTGCCTGAACAATACGCAGGTTTGGACAGATTTGCCGCGCGTAAACAAATGGTGGCGGATTTGGCGGAACAAGGTTTGTTGGCGGACACGAAACCGCACAAATTAATGACCCCCAAAGGCGACCGCACAGGCAGCGTCATTGAACCTATGCTGACTAATCAATGGTTTGTGAATATGCACGCCGCGCCCAACGGCGGCGAACCCGATTCCGAATTCAAAGGCATGAGCTTGGCACAAAAAGCCAAACACGCCACCGACAGCGGCGCAGTCAAATTCATTCCCGAAAACTGGATTAACACCTACAACCAATGGATGAACAATCTGCAAGATTGGTGCATTTCACGCCAATTGTGGTGGGGACACCAAATTCCTGCGTGGTACGATGAAAGCGGCAATATTTACGTTGCCGCCACCGAAGAAGAAGCGCAACAACAAGCAGGCAGCCTGAAACTGACCCGCGATGAAGACGTATTGGACACATGGTTCTCGTCTGCGCTGGTGCCGTTTTCCACTTTGGGTTGGCGCGATGGCGAACCCGATACGGCTGAATTAAAAGCGTTTTTGCCGTCCAATGTGTTGGTTACGGGCTACGAGATTATTTTCTTCTGGGTGGCGCGTATGATTATGATGACCACGCATATTGTTGGCAAAGTGCCATTCCATGACGTGTACATTCACGGCATTGTGCGCGACCACGAAGGCAAAAAAATGTCCAAATCCGAAGGCAACGTCATTGACCCTGTGGATTTGATTGACGGCATTGATTTGGATAACTTATTGGTTAAACGCACAACAGGTTTGCGTAAACCCGAAACCGCGCCACAAATCAAAGAAGCCACCAAAAAACTGTTCCCCGAAGGCATTCCCGCAATGGGCGCGGACGCGTTGCGTTTCACCATGGCAAGCTACGCCAGCTTGGGGCGCAGCGTGAATTTTGACTTCAAACGCGCCGAAGGCTACCGCAATTTCTGCAACAAAATTTGGAACGCCACCAATTTTGTCTTAATGAACACGGAAGACAAAGATTGCGGCTACGGCGCACACGCCACCGAGCCACGCGCCTACTCATTCCCCGACCAATGGATTATCGGGCGCGTGAACCAAGTGGAAGAACAAGTCGCCAAAGCGTATGAAAGCTATCGTTTTGATTTGGCGGCGGAATTGTTGTACAGTTTCATTTGGAATGACTATTGCGACTGGTATTTGGAATTGGCGAAAGTGCAATTGCAAACAGGTTGCGCCAGCCGCCAACGCGCCACACGCCATACTTTGTTGCGCGTATTGGAAGTGAGTTTGCGTTTGTTGCACCCGATTATCCCCTTCATTACGGAAGAACTCTGGCAAGTCATCGCGCCGATGTGCGACCGCAAAGTGGCGGACAGCATTATGAATGCGCCGTTCCCGATTGCCGATTTGAGTTTTGTGGAACAAAGCGCGTTTGACAAAATGACGGCATTGCAAGACTTGATTGGCGCGGTGCGTAATTTGCGCGGCGAAATGGGCATTGCACCGAGCGTGAAAGCACCATTGTTTGTGGAAAGCGCGGACGATTTGGCGGATTATTTGAAATATCTGCCGATGATGGCGCGTTTAACCGAAGCCACGCAAGTTGTCACGCTGCCTGAAAGCGAAGATTCGCCTGTTGCCGTGTGTGGCGGTGCGCGTTTGATGCTGAAAGTGGAAGTGGACAAAGCCGCCGAAACCGCGCGTCTGAACAAAGAAGCCGAAAAATTGCAAAAAGCCTTGGATAAACTGAACGCGAAATTGTCCAAAGCAGGCTATATGGACAAAGCTCCCGCGCATTTGGTGGAAAAAGACAAAGCAGAATTGGCTGATTTGCAAGAGAAAATGGCGAAAATTCAGGTGGCGTTGGATAAATTGAAGTAAGAAGTCCAAAAAATATTTGAAAAGAAAGTTTTTACTTTTTATAATCCTAAATAAAACAAAGACAATAATCTTTGTTTCAATCACATCCAGCCTATGGCGACCCATTCCACTATCAGGAAATTGGCGATCCATAGGCTTTTTACATAATTGATTGATAAAAATCATGATAAGAAAAGTTGCTATTTTTGTGGATGCGGGTTTCTTTACACGCATTTTCACATCAAAAATTGACCCCAATATGACCATGCTGCCTGAAAAATTGGCAGAACTAATGTGGCGTTATTGGATTCAGCATGTAGATAGAAAAAATGGCGAGAAAATTTATCGGATTTATTTTTATGATTGCCCACCTTTGCAAAATAAAGCACAACATCCGATTATCAAACAGGAAATTAATTTTGCCAAGAGCAATATCACACAATATATGACTGCACTTCATCAGGCTTTATTGCATCAACCTTATGTGGCTTGTCGCATGGGTACATTGCATGTGGACACAAAAACAGATTGGGGATTTATCCGACACGATGCTGTACACGATTTTCGTAAACTGATTCGTGGGGAAATATCCCATACTGAAATTAACCCTGATAATGTTTCATTAAAACCCAAACAAAAAGGAGTGGATATGAAATTGGGGGTGGATATTACCAGTGTGGTTTTGAAAAAGTTGGCTGATAAAATCGTATTGATTTCTGGGGACAGTGATTTTGTTCCTGCTGCGAAATTGGCACGCATGGAAGGTTCTCATTTTATTTTAGATGCAATGGGCTGGGAAGTAAAAGGCGATTTAGCAGAACATATTGATGGCTTAAAAAGCTTTATTCACACATTTGAACAAAAGCATAAAGCCGCCGAAACCGCCCGCCTGAACAAGAAGGATTAACTTATACAAGGTATGTAGATGATGTGAATGTTTCAGCTAACCGTGATATAAGCAATCAAGAAAAATCTGAAATCATCAGCAGTATAATTTCATTATTCAAGAGTATCGGTGCAAAACCAAATCGTAAAAAACACAAAATTATGAATAAGGGTTCATCACAAATAATTAATAAAATGAATGTTACGACAAAACGACCAACTATCAATAAATCAGAACGCAATAAAATTCGTGCAGCAGTGCATGAATGTGAATTAAAATTTAAAGCATTAAAAAATACAGTGGAATACAAAGAGCTATTTTTAAGCACTGTGGGTAGAGTTATGTATATGAAAAGATTACATCAGCAAGAGGTAAATAAATTATTAAAAAGATTAGAATTAGTTAAACCATAAATTTTCAATTAGTCTGGAGTTTAAAAAAATATAATAAAATTATAACTTTTCCGTTTTATTTAATTAGACTCTAGACTAGCAGAATCATTCTGTTAGACTAGAAAAATGAGATACAACAGTATAGTTTCTTCAGATTAAAATGAGACAATAATAATTTTCAACATATTGAAAATTATTTCAATATGTTGTTTTAAGGCGTATCATTTTAATCTGAAGAGACTATAAATTAAGCACATATCATCTCAAAAAAATTATTCGGCACTTTTGTGCCGATATTGAAGCCTCAAAAACCGCTTTGCTGACCGGTTTCAATCGCAATACCATCAATCATTGGTACAACATCTTTCGTCAGGAAATCTATAGTCAAGGAATTCAAAAAGAGTTACAATTTAAACACATCTCGCCGTACTCTGTGCGCTACCTGTTAGCAGCATTACTGTGCCACTTTTTCATTTCTTTGACTATATCGCCATCAGAGTGAACTTGAAGCATAGAAGTCGATGAAAGTTATAGTCTCTTCAGATTAAAATGATGCGCCTTAAAACAACATATTGAAATAATTTTCAATATATTGAAAATTATTATTGTCTCATTTTAATCTGAAGAAACTATATTTTGGCGGCAAGCGGCAACGAGGCTTTCATGGCAAGCTTAAACGCGGCAGAGGAACGTTGAAACAGCCTGTATTCGGTATATTCGAACGTGAGGACAGGGTTTATACGGAAATCGTTCCTGATTGTAAGAAGCAGACCTTGCAAGACATTATACTGGGTAAAGTCAGCTTGGACAGCGTCATCTATTCTGATAGTTGGCGTGGATATAGCGGATTGGTTGATGTGGGTTATAGCAGGCATTTGCGGGT
>NZ_JBXGGR010000016.1:0-40581 GCF_056855035.1 Suttonella sp. | reverse complement strand
ATTTAACGGTGTAAGCAAAAATTTCGAATGGCATTTGAAAGAATGCGAATGGCGTTGGAAGCAGAGTATTGATGATTTAGAAAAACATTTATGGTCGCTTCTGCAATAAATTATACCAATCACTCTGCTAGTCTAGAGCCTCAGTTATATTTTCATTGTCGCACCAAATCTGCAATAATAAGCACTCTTTTTCCGCGCCTATGCGGCAATTGTTCTAAACTATATGAATAACGGAGAGTTTTTATGCATATATTTGGGCAGTTTCCCGCTAACAATTCGCTTAAGGTTACGAAACTGGGTGCACAGTCGCCGAGCAATATTGTATTCGGCGTGTTAGTTATGTTTCTCATTTCTGCGCTTCTCGCTTGGTGGGCGGCAGCAGAAAGCAAGGGGATTCTAAAGGATTATCAGATTAGTAAGGGATACCATGTAATTGATGCCGATATTGGCGCACAAAGTGAGTGTAAAACGCAAAAATTCGCTCTGACTTCTTGTATCGTCTATATCCGCTATCAAGGACAAAACTATAAGGAATCTTTTTCTTTTTTGATTTCAGTTCTTCTGATTATACGGTGATGCCGATTGCTTCCGACAGCGATCCAAATTTAGTTACAATTGATCTTGTCGTCAAAAGAATTACTAATCGCGCGATTTTTGTCGGGATTTTCTTATTCGGATTGCGTACTTTGTTTGTACGTTTGCCGCGCATCAGCAAAATGCTTCGCACGCTTAATCGGGCAGAGAATAAGCCTTGGCGTTTGGCGGCATTGGAAACCAATAAAAATGCCAATAAATACACCACGACTTTAAACAGCAAAAGCATTGAGATGTCTTTTAATTTTACTAAGAATAAGCCATGGCTGCTTACGGATATTAATGGAAACAAGCATTTGCTGGCTATTGCAGCTAAAAATAGCGACACGGCTATCCCTTTAGATGAGCAGCTGACGGTGCTGAAAGGTTTAAAGAAAAAAGAACGGGAGCAATTACAGCAAAGCCTGAATGCGCAGGTGCCGATTTTTGGTTCTGACTTCGCCGATTTTGTAAATCAACAATCGCAGGAGCAGTAAACAATATTTCGGTTTATCCGCTTATTTGCATCGGCGCTTTTCATGGGAAATTTCCCTGAAAAGTCTTTTCTTTTATTTTAGTGGTATAAAAATTTATCTGCGTGTTTTGCAGTTCTTATGTTTTTCTAGTATGAATTTGCTCTATATATCAATGTATAAATTAGCCCAATCGCCGCGCAGACGCTCGGGATTGCCGCCTAAATAGCGCATATATTCTTGGCGGGGGATTTCCACGCCGCCCATCGATTGCAGATGCGGAGTCAGGAATTGCGTATCCAAGACTTCAATGCCCTGCGCGGCAAGAAAAGCGCAGAGTCGGGCAAGAACGATTTTGCTGGCATTGGGCACAAGGCTGAACATCGATTCGCCGCAGAATACGCGGTCAAGGCAGACGCCGTACAATCCGCCGAGCAATGTGTCTTCATGCCAAAGTTCGCAGCTGTGCGCCAGTCCCTGCTCGTGCAGGGCGATGTAGCAGCTGCGCATCTGCTCGTCAATCCAGCTTTCGCCGTGCACTTTGGCGCAGTAATCCATGGTGTGCGCGAAAGCGCGGTCAAAGCCGATTTGATAGGGCATGCGGCGCATGGCTTTGTCTAATGAGCGGCTGATGTGAAGGTCTTGGCAAAAAATGACGCCGCGCGGATTGGGTGCCCACCACAGTATCGGGCTGTCCGCCCCATACCAAGGAAACACGCCGCTTTGATGCGCCAGCCAGACTTGGGCGGGCGATAAATTGCCGCCGATGGCGAGCAGGCCGCGTCTGTCGGCGCGTTCGACCGGCGGAAATGAGAAAGTGTGATGTGTCTTCATGGCTGTCTTGTTAGGAATTTGGCGGCAGAATAGCGCAATTTCGCGCTTTTTGTCAGTCGGCGGGCGGGCAGATGCGGCAAGCGATAGCAGAATGCTTTTGCCTTTGGTATGATGCGCGTTTTCGTTTTCTCGGAATATCATGCTTATGAATTTGTTTCGTCCTCAATTTTTAGCTTTAGCGGTGGCGGCAGCTGCGCAAAGCAGTGCTTTTGCAGAGTCTTTTGTGGTGCAAGACATTCGTGTCGAAGGTTTGCAGCGCGTGGCGCCAGGCACGGTATTCAGCTATTTGCCGGTGCAGATAGGGCAGCAGTTCGATACGGATAACAGCGCGCAGGCGGTCACGGATTTATATGCCATCAATCTGTTTTCCCGCATCAATTTGGCGCGCGACGGCAATACCTTGGTGGTGCAGGTGGAAGAGTTTCCCGTCATTTCCAGCATCGAATTGAAGGGCAACAGCAGTTTGAGCAGCAGCAATGTCAAGCAGGCTTTTGCCAAAGCGGGCTTTGCCGAGGGGCAGCCTTTTAATCCGGCGATGCTGCAAGAGATGCAAAATCAGCTGTACGGACAATATCATGCGCAGTCGAAATTCCAAGTAAACATTGATGCGCAGGTCAATACCTTGCCGCGCGGTCGGGTCGAGGTAGTATTTACGATTGACGAGGGGCGCACGGCGCAATACAAATCGATCGATTTTGTCGGCAACCGCATTTATTCCGACGAGCAGTTGGCAAAATTATTCGACACCTCCGCTACCGGCTGGCTGTCTTTCATGTCGAAAAACGATCAAATCAATAATGAGCGCATGCAGGCGGATTACGAGCGTTTGGAGAATTTTTACAAAGACCGCGGCTTTATGGATTTTGCCATCACTTCCGTGCAGACGGCTTTGTCTGAAGACAAAACGCGGATGTTTTTAACGGTCAATGTCGATGAGGGCGAGACCTACACCATCAAAGATTACCGCGTCAGCGGCGATTTGATTGTGTCGGAGAGCGAATTGCTGTCCTTGATTCAGGTGCAGAAAGAGCAGTTTTTCAACCGCAGCGCGATTGAAGCTAGTACGGAGGCGATTCGCAATCGCTTAGCTGACGAGGGTTTCGGCAAGGCGGATGTGCGGATTGTGCCCGATGTCGATCGCTTGAAGCGTGAAGTCGCTTTGAATTTCGTCATCCAGTCGGGACCGCGCGTGACGGTACGGCGAATCGAGTTCACCGGCAATGCCAAATCTTACGACAGCGTGCTGCGCCGCGAATTGCGTCAGCAGGAAATGGCGCCGTATTCCGCCTCGGATCTCGAGCGTTCCGAGCAGCGTATCCGCCGCCTGCCGCAGATTGAAAAAATTGAAAAAACCTTGCGTCCGGTGCCGGGGCATCCCGATCAGGTGGATGTGGTTTATACCGTGGCGGAGCGCAGCACCAGCTATATCCAAGGCGGCATCGGCTACGGTCAGTCCAGCGGCGCTTTGTTCAGCTTGGAATACGCCGACGACAATTTCCTCGGCACGGGCAACCGCTTTAATATCAATTTCGGCAAAGGCTCTTATGTGCAGTCTTACGGTTTGAGCGTTACCAATCCCTATTTCACCGACGACGGCATCAGCGCGCGCTTTAGCTTTAATTACGACGAATATGATTATGACGAGGAAGATTTATCCGATTGGACTTCGGACAATTTGGCTTTGATGCTCAATTTCGGCTATCCGATTTCCGAATACCAAAGCATTTTTGCCGGCGGCGGTTTCCGTCAAATCAAGGTCCATACGGGTAAAAATGTCGCTTCCGAAATCAATGATTTCTTGAAAGACAACGGCAAAACCTTCAATGAATTTGTGCTGACCGGCTCTTGGCAGCGCGACACCACCGACGATGCCTATATGCCGACTACCGGTTCGCAGAACTCCGTCTCTTTGGAAGTGGTCGTGCCGGGCAGCGATGCCACTTATTACCGCAGCGATTTTAAACATCGCAGTTTCTTCTCGGGACAAAGCGAAGATTCATTAGTCTTTTCTCTGCACGGCAACGTCAGCTACGGCAACAGCTACGGTGATCTTAAAGGCGGTCTGCCTTTCTATCGTCATTACTATGCCGGCGGTATTAACAGCGTGCGCGGCTATCAATACGGCTCTGTCGGCCCGCGTTATGCAAATAATGATTATGCCGGCGGCGATTTCCGCCTGACAGGCGGCGCGGAATTGATGTTGCCGGTCTCTTTCAGCGGCCGCGAGCGTAATCTGCGCGTGGGGGCATTTGCCGATGCCGGCGGCGTTTGGAATAAAGTCAGCGATTTCGATACCGCCGATATGCGCTATTCGACCGGTTTGTTCTTACAATGGATATCGCCGATCGGGCCTTTGAATTTGAGCTATGCCGTGCCGCTGAATAAAAAGAGCGGTGATGATACCGAAGCCTTCCAGTTTACGATCGGCACCACTTTCTAATGCGCCTGCGCTCTGTTCTTCTTTGCGCCGCGATGGGCAGCGCTTTGCCAAGCATTGGACAAGAAGCGGCGGCGGATTTTTTCGATCTTAGTCCGGCGGAATTGGCGGCAAGTGCCGCGCAAATCACCGCGCAATTGCCCAGTGCCGATGCGGCGCCTGTGTCCGAGATAAGCGATGCGCAGATGCGGATCGGCTTTGTGAATTTCCGCCGCATTATGGCGACGATTCCGCAATTGGGCAGCATCCGCGAGATTCTGCAAAGAGAATTCCGCAGCCAGTTGCAAAGTTTGGACAATTTGCAGTCCGAACTGGCGAAGCTGGAGCAGCAATTGAATCAGCAAAGCGCCGGCAATCTGGATACGGAAGCCCTGACCCAGCAATTGATTGTCAAGCGGCGCGAATTGGCGCGCCAGCAGGCGGCGTTTCAAGACGATTACAATGTACGGCGCAATGAGGAATTGGCGAAATTGCAAAGCATGGTTTTGGAAGAAATCGTCGGCTTGGCAAAAGCGGAAGGTTTTGATGTGATTTTAAACGACAACGGCGTGTTATATGTCAGCGAAAGGGCGGATTTGACCCAGCAAGTAATTGAGCGGCTGTTAAAGCGTACGCACCAACACGGCGATGAAGATTAAGGAAACAATATGCAGGAAATTCGAGCACAAGAAATTGCCGCATGGCTAGGCGGCGAATTGATCGGCGCGGATGTCGCCGTCAATCAAGTCGGCACTTTGTTAGCGGGGCAGAAAAATGCGGTGGGCTTTCTCGCCGAGGAAAAATACCGCAGCCAATTAAGCACGACGCAATTGGGCTTGATATTGCTTGCCGAGCCTGAAGCCGATCTTGCCGCTTCGCAAATTGTGGTTGCCGATGTGCGCCGTGCTTGGCGCATTTTAACCGAGCGTTTTCAGGCGGAAATGGATGCTGCACGTCCGCAAGGCATTCATCCGCAGGCGGTAGTGGCGGCGAATGTGCAAATGGGCCCGAATGTGAGTATCGGTGCCGGTGCCGTGATTGAAAGCGGGGCGATATTGGCAAAAGGCGTGCGCATCGAAGCACTGGCTTATGTCGGTAGGGGCGTGGAAATCGGTGCGGATACGCATATCGGCGCCGGTGTGAAAATCTTAAGCGGCACGCGTATCGGCGAGCGTTGTCGCATTCTTGCCAATGCGGTTATTGGTGAGCGCGGTTTCGGTAATCATTTTGAAGACGGACGCTGGCTGGAAATCCCGCAATTGGGCGGCGTCTTAATCGGCAATGATGTGGAAATCGGCGCGGCGACCATGATTGACCGCGGCGCGGTCGGCGATACGGTTATCGGCAACGGCGTCAAACTGGATAATTTGATTCAGGTCGCGCATAACGTAGAAATCGGCGACCATAGCGCGATTGCCGGCTGCTGCGTGATTGCCGGCTCGGTGAAATTCGGCAAATATTGCGTGGTCGGCGGAGCGAGTGTTTTTACAGGACACATCACGATTTGCGACAGCGCGCAATTTACCGGACATTCTTCCGTGAGCAAATCCATCACCGAAGCCGGCATGTATTGCTCGGCAATGACCGTGATGCCGATTAAACAATGGAAACGCTTTTTAGCAAAACTCAGAATTTTTGGGAAAGAAAAATGACAGAACACGCACATACCCTGATGGACATTGAAGAAATCCGCCGCTATTTGCCGCATCGCTATCCTTTTTTATTGATTGACCGCATCACCGAAGTGGTGCCGCAAAGCCATATTTGCGCGATTAAAAACGTGAGCGCTAACGAGCCCTTTTTCCAAGGGCATTTCCCCGGCAAGGCGGTCATGCCGGGCGTCTTGGTGATTGAAGCGATGGCGCAGGCGGCAGGTATCTTGGGCGTGAAAAGCGCTAAAGCGGAAATGGGGCTGCCCGACGAGCCCGAACAAGACGGTATTTATTTCTTTGTCGGCATTGATAAGGCGCGTTTTCGCAAACCGGTAGTGCCGGGCGACCAATTATTGCTCGAGATTAAACTGCTGAAATCGCGCCGCGGCATTTGGTCTTTTGAAGCGCAGGCGAGCGTAGCGGGGCAGGTGGTATGCAGTGCGGAAATCATGTGTACTTCCGCAGGCAAGGGTAAAGCCTAATATTGGAGAGAAAAGCCATGATTCATCCGACGGCGATTATCGATCCCAGCGTGGAATTAGACAGCAGCGTCAGCGTGGGTGCTTACAGCGTCATCGGCGCGAAAGTGCAGATTGATGCCGGCACGACGATTGCGCCGCATGTGGTTATTGAAGGCCCGACGCGCATCGGTAAAAACAACCGCATTTGGCAGTTCGCTTCCCTAGGTGCTGAGCCGCAGGATAAAAAATACGGCGGTGAAGACACATGGCTGGAAATCGGCGACGGCAATACGATTCGAGAATTCGTAACTTTTAACCGCGGCACGGTGCAAGATGGCGGCGCGACCAAAGTCGGCGATGACAACTGGATGATGGCGTACTGCCATTTGGCGCATGATTGCGTGGTCGGCAACCATACCGTATTTGCCAATAATGCCTCTTTAGCAGGGCATGTGCATATCGAGGATTATGTGATTTTGGGCGGCTATGCTTTGGTCTATCAATTCGTGCATATCGGCGCTTACAGCATGGTGGCGTTTTCCAGCGGCGTGAAGCAAAACGTGCCGCCGTTTTCCACGGTGGCAGGCATGCCGGCTAAGGCAAGCGGCATCAATAACGAAGGATTGCGCCGCCACGGTTTCCCTGCGCAGGAAACGGAGGCAATTAAAAAAGCCTTCCATCATCTCTATCAAGAAAATCTGCTCTTAAGCGAGGCGCGGGAAAAAATCAATGCCCTTGCCGCCGATTCGCAGGCGGCACGGCGGATTGCCGATTTTATCCAAGCCACCGGCAAACGCGGTTTGATTCGCTAAATGGATAAGCGCGCACCGCATATCGCCATTGTTGCCGGCGAAGTATCCGGCGACCGCTTGGGCGCACCTTTAATGGCGGCTTTAAAAAAACGCTATCCTCAAGCGCGTTTTAGCGGCGTGGGCGGGCGACATATGCAGGCGCAGGGTTTGCTCTCTCTCGCGCCGATGGATACGCTGGCGGTGATGGGCTTGGCGGAAGTTCTGCGGCATTTACCGGCAATTTTCCGTCTTAAAAAAAGTATTTTGCAGTATTGGCAGGACAATCCGCCCGATTTGTATATCGGCATCGATGCGCCGGATTTTAATTTGCGTATCGAAACCGCATTGCGCAAACGGGGCATTGCCACCGTGCATTATGTCAGCCCTTCTTTATGGGCATGGAAGGAAAAGCGGATTTATAAAATCCTTCAGGCGGTGGATTTGATGCTGTGTCTGTTTCCTTTTGAAACCGATGTCTATGCCAAACACGGCGTGGAGGCGGTATGCGTAGGGCATCCGATGGCAGACCGCCTCAGCCCGATGGATATCCGCTTGGCACGCCAGCAATTGTCTTTGCCCAAGCAGGCGCCTTTGCTGGGGCTCTTCCCCGGTTCGCGACGCGGCGAAATCGAGCGGTTGTTGCCGGTGTTTCTGCGTGCCATGATGCTGATGCAGGTGCGGGAGCCGGCTTTGCGTGCCGTGATTTCCGTTGCCGATGCCGCGCATCGCGGCAGAATCGCCGAAATCATCCGCCAAACCTGTCCGCCGCGCCAAGAGATTATGCTCAGCGATGCCGAAAGCGATGTCTTGATGTCGGCCTGCGATGTGCTGATGGTCGCCAGCGGCACGATTACTTTGGAAGCCGCCTTGCTGGATCGCCCGATGGCGGTGGCATACCGCGTGCATCCGCTGACGGCGAAAATCGCCAGACGCCTATTAAAAATCGACCGCTTCAGTCTGCCTAATTTGCTGTTACAACGCGATGTGGTCAATGAATGGATTCAAGAAGACTGTACGCCTGAGCATTTGGCAGACGATGCCGGCGCGCTCTTGCACGACCATGCACGGCGCGGCGCGCAATTGCTTGCTTTTGCGGAAATCCGCGCCGCCTTAGCCACGCAGGTCTCCGAACGTGCCGCCGATGCAGTGGCGAATTTACTTGAGCGCAAGGCATGATTGCCGGTGTGGACGAAGCGGGGCGTGGCGCATGGGCGGGCAATGTCGTGGCGGCGGCGGTCATTTTGCCGCCCGATTATGATTTGCCTTATTTGAACGACAGCAAAAAATTAAGCCCTAAACGGCGCGAGCAATTATTTCACGCCATTGCCGAGCAAGCCTTGGCTTGGCGTTATGCGCAGGTCTCTGCGGCAATGATTGACCAAATCAATATTCATCAAGCGACCTTGCTTGCCATGCGTTTGGCGATTGATGCTCTGTCGCTGCCGCCACAGCGGATTTTGATTGACGGTAAATTTCTGCCGCCCGATTTGCCCTATCCGGCGCAGGCGATAGTTGACGGAGATGCCTTAGAACCGGCAATTGCCGCCGCCAGCATCATGGCAAAAGTCATCCGCGACCGGCAATTGATTGAATTAGATAAGCAATATCCGCAATACGGTTTTGCCGCGCACAAAGGCTATGGCACGGCGCAACACAGCCGTGCTTTGCGCGAATACGGCATTATTGCCGAGCATCGCCGCAGCTATGCGCCGATTAAAGCATTATCGAGAGAAGTCCCATGATTGCCCTACATAATCACAGTGAATATTCTTTAAGCGACAGTATTTTGCGCATTGAGGATTTAGTCGCCTACGCCAAAGCCGACGGGCAGGTCGCCCTTGCCTTGACCGACCGCAATAATGCCTACGGCTTGGTCAAATTCTACAAAGCAGCACGCGGTGCCGGCATCAAGCCGATTTTGGGCTGCGATTTAAGCGTGCGCAATGCCCAAGGCGAGATTCATCAAATATTGCTGTACGCGCAAAACGAGCGCGGCTTCCGCCAGCTGAACGAATTGATTAGCTTTGCCTATGCGCAAGACCAGCATAACGGCGAAGTGGCGGTCAATATCGAACGTTTTACCCCCGCCCAGTGCAGCGATTTGCTGGCTTTAAACGGCGGCATGGCAGGCGATATGGCGGCGGCATTGTCTGCCAATGATAAAAAACTGATGCAGGCAAGGGCAGAGCATTGGCAGAGTATTTTTGCCGACCGCTTTTATCTGCAAATCAGTCGCAGCGGCGAAAGCGGCGAGCGCGAATACTGCGCCGCCTGTGCCGAAATCGGACAGGCATTGCAGATGGCGGCGGTGGCGACCAATTTGGCCTGTTTCGCCGCGCCCGAGCAATTTGACGTGCATGAAGCACGGGTCTGCATTGCCACCGGTCGCATTATTGCCGACAGCACTAGACCGCATGCCTTTACCGAGCAGCATTATTTGCGCACTCAGGCGGAGATGGCGGCGCTGTTTGCCGATGCGCCGCAATTATTGCTCAATAGCGACATCATTGCGCAGCGCTGCAATGTGCAGCTGACATTGGGCAAGAATTTCCTGCCGGATTTTCCTCTGCCTGAGGGCATGGCGATTGAAGAGTATTTAGTGCGCGAATCCGAGCGCGGTTTGGAAGAACGTCTGGAGCAGTTGTTTCCGGATGCGGAAAATCGTGCCGCCCATGCCGCTACTTACCGCGAACGTCTGCATATCGAATTGAACGTTATCAATCAAATGGGCTTTCCGGGCTATTTTTTGATTGTGGCGGATTTTATCCAATGGGCGAAAGATAATGACGTGCCGGTCGGGCCGGGACGTGGCTCGGGGGCGGGTTCTTTAGTCGCCTATGCGCTGAAAATCACGGATTTGGATCCCTTGGCTTATGATTTGCTCTTTGAGCGTTTTTTAAATCCCGAGCGGGTCTCGATGCCGGATTTCGACGTCGATTTCTGCATGGAAAAACGTGACCGCGTGATTCGCTATGTGGCGGATAAATACGGACATGAAAAGGTGTCGCAAATCGCCACGCACGGTACGATGGCGGCGAAAGCGGTGGTGCGCGATGTGGGGCGCGTGCAGGGCAAATCCTACAGTTTCTGCGATGGTGTATCGAAGAAAATTCCCAAAACGCTGGGCGTTACCCTGTCCGATGCCTTAGGACGCACGGAAAAATCCAAGAAACAGCCCGAATTTTTCTCGCCGGATTTAGCGCAGGATTACGAGCAGAACGAAGAAACCCGCGAATTAATCGATACGGCTTTGCAATTGGAAGGTTTGGCGCGCAATGTCGGCAAACATGCCGGTGGCGTGGTGATTGCACCGACCAAATTGACCGATTTTTCGGCGCTCTATACGGAAAGCGCGGGCGCGCCTTTGGTAACGCAATTCGATAAAGACGATATCGAAGCGGTCGGCTTGGTCAAATTCGACTTTTTGGGGCTGCGCACGCTTACGGTGATTGATTGGGCTTTGGATTTCGTCAATCAGCGCCATGCGCGGGAAGGCAAAGCCGCGCTGAAAATCGAAGCCTTGCCCTTAGATGATCCCGCGACTTTCAAACTGCTCAAATCCACGCGTACCAGCGCGGTGTTCCAGTTGGAATCTTCGGGCATGAAAAATCTGATTCGCAAACTGCAACCGGATAATTTTGAAGATATTATCGCCTTGGTCGCCTTATTCCGCCCCGGTCCTTTGCAATCGGGCATGGTAGATGATTTTATCAACCGCAAACACGGTTTGGCGGAAGTAGAGTATCCGCATCCCGCGCTGGAAGGGATTTTGGAAAACACCTACGGCGTGATGGTCTATCAAGAACAAGTCATGCAAGTGGCGCAAATTCTGGCGAATTACAGTTTGGGCGAGGCGGATTTGCTGCGCCGCGCCATGGGCAAAAAGAAAGCCGATGTGATGGCGGAGCAGAAGGCGATTTTCGTCGAACGGGCGATTGCCGGCGGCGTACACAGCAATGTAGCGAACGATATTTTTGATTTGATGGCGAAATTTGCGGAATACGGCTTTAATAAATCGCATTCCGCCGCCTATGCCTTATTGTCTTATCAAACCGCATGGCTGAAAGCGCATTATCCTGCGGAGCTGATGGCAGCAGTTCTATCCTCGGATATGGATAAAATCGACAAGGTCGTGCCGATGGTCTCGGAAGCGCTGGATATGGGGCTGGAAGTGATGCCGCCCTGTATCAACCGTTCGCAGTACCGCTTCAGTGTGGACGAAGCGGGGCGGATTTTATTCGGACTGGGCGCCGTCAAAGGCGTGGGTGAGAATGCGGTCGGCGATTTGATTGCCGAGCGCGAAGCCAATGGTCCTTATCAATCGCTTTTGGATTTATGCCGGCGTATTGATTTGAAAATGATTAATAAAAATACCTTGGAAACCCTGATTAGCGCGGGAGCTTTTGATGTCATCGAGCCGAATCGCGGCGCTTTGACTGCGGCTTTGCCGCAGGCGATGAAGCTGGCAAACCAGCATCATAAGACCGAGCAGTCGGCGCAGCAGGATTTCTTCGGCGTTTTGGGCGGCGGTGATGAGGGAATCGGCGATGAATTGCTGAGTCTTGATGCGAACGCCACATGGACGGATAAGGAAAAGCTCGAGGCGGAAAAACAGTCGCTGGGCATGTATTTGACCGATCATCCGATTAATAGTGTGCGTCCGCGTTTGCAGGCGATGTGCGATCAGTCGTTGGCGGAAATCGTCGCCCATTTGCAGGAACTCGCGCCGCCTGCCGATTTCAAACAGCGGCGCGGTTCGGCACAACTGCTGAGATTGGGCGGCATGGTCACGGAATTGCGCTCGATTCCCAGCAAAAAAGGTGGCATGCTGGCGTTCTTTACCCTTGATGATCGCAGTGCGCGCTATGAGTTTATGCTCTCCGGCAAGAATTATGAGCAGTTTATCGGCTTATTGGCCTTGGATAAGGTGCTGATGCTGGAAGTGGCGCTGGAGTATTTTTCATGGAAAAATGAATGGGGGCTGAGCGTGCAGGCGGTCTCGGATTTTGAGCATGAGCAGTTCAGATGCCTGCGCAATCTCACGATTCGCAGTCCTTTGGCGAAAATGAATGTTGCGGAACTGACATGGCTGAAAGCACAGCGCATGCAGGCGGCAGTCGAAATGGAGCAGGGCGTCTGTCAGGGGGCGAAAGTGCATTTGCTCTTGCAGGACGAGAATTATGAAGGGCGGGTGGCTTTGGGTGGCCGCTATTGGATTGAAGCGCAGACGCTGAAGCGGCTGGAGCAGCAATTCGGTGCTAAAAATTTGATTTATCAATATTAAGGGAGAACAGGATGCAAAAAACGATTTATTTTGCTGGCGGTTGCTTTTGGGGCGTAGATGCCTATTTCGCCAGAATTGAGGGCGTGGTGCAGACGCAGAGCGGCTATGCCAACGGCAATACAGTCAATCCCTCTTATGAGCAGGTGCGCTCGGGGGCGACGGAGGCGGCGGAAACGGTCAAGATTGATTATGAGGACAGCCGCATCAGTCTCGGCGAGTTGCTGCAATACCTTTTCCGCATTATAGAGCCGACCAGCCTGAATAAGCAGGGCGCGGATGTCGGCACGATGTACCGCGTCGGCGTCTATTATGAAGATGCGGCGGATCAGGCGGTGATTGCGCGGGCTTTGGCGCGTGTGCAAAGCGATTATGCCGAGCCGCTGGTGGTGGAAAATCTGCCTTTGGGCAATTTCTATCGCGCGGAAGAGTATCATCAGGATTATTTGGATAAAAATCCGAACGGCTACTGTCATGTTAATTTAGGCATTGCCGCCACTCCTTTGTCTTATGCCGAGCAAGTGCGTGCGCAGGAAGCGCAAATTGCGGTTGATAGTACGGCTTATCATAAGCCGGAAGCGGAAAGTTTAAAGGCGCAATTGAGCGATTTGCAATGGCAGGTCACGCAGAAAGAAGCCACCGAACGCCCTTTCTCGCATGAGTACAATCAATTGACGCAAGAGGGCATTTATGTGGATATCGTCAGCGGCGAACCCTTGTTCAGCTCGGCGGATAAATATGATGCCGGCTGCGGCTGGCCGAGTTTTACCCGTCCGATTACAGAGGCGGTGATTACCGAGCATGAGGATTTGTCGCTGTCGCGCGTGCGTACTGAAGTACGCAGTCGTGCGGCGGATTCGCATTTGGGACATGTGTTTGAAGACGGTCCGCAGGTAATGGGCGGTTTGCGCTATTGCATCAATGGCGCGAGTTTGAAATTCATTCCTTATGATGAGATGGATGCCGCGGGTTATGGCGCGTTCAAAGCAGCGGTGCGTCGTCATGGCGGCTAATTCCGTTCGGCAAGGTTTTCAGTTGGGGCATTTTTGGGTAGGCAGCTTTTGGCTGCTTGCCTTTGTCTTGGCCTTTGTCGTTCGCAGCAGTTACGGCTATGGCGCAGGCGCTATCGCTTTGGCCGGCATTTTCAGTTTGTTTACATGGCGGCAGATGCCGCCTTTGTCGCAGGCGACACGGCAATGGTCGCTGCTGCTCTTAGTCTATGTCGGCTTGATGCTGCTGTTTTTATATGCAGGCGATGAGCCGATCGGCGCTTATGAGCGCTTGGGGCGTTATCTGTTGGCTGTGCCGCTTGTGATTGCCATTTGGCGTTGGCGCCCCTCGATGCACTGCTATGCAATTAGTCTGGCCTTGGGCATTGCGGCGGCTTTTGCGGTGGTCTTCATCGCGCGCGTGATTCAAAGCAAGGGCATCGGCAGTGGCTATGGCTACCAGAATCAAATCCAATATTCAGATATGGTGATGATTATGGGAACGGCGGCCTTATTTGCGAGTTTTGCTTATCGGCGTTTCGGGTTGAGTTGGTGGCTATTGCATGCAGCGGCTTTATTGGCCTTGGCGGGAGCATTCTTGACCGGCGGACGCGGCGGCTGGCTGGTGCTCTTACCGACAATGGCGCTGTATATTGCGGCGCAGGAAGGCGGAAAACGGCTTAAAACCGCTATTGTTATGCTGCTGGGTGTATCCGCATTTATTGCGCTCTTATGCAGCATTCCGCAGCTGCATATTTCAGGACGTGTCATGCAAATTTGGTATGACATACAGCAATTTCAATCCGGCAATGCCCATTCCTCGCAAGGCGCGCGTTTGGCGATGTGGCAATGCAGCTGGCATCTCTTTGCCGAGCAGCCTTGGCTGGGTTTAGGGGGTGAATTAAAGCGGATGATGATAGAGGCAGCCGATCAAGGATTATGTGCAGCAGCCGTGAAAGGTTTTGACCATGTGCATAATGATTTTCTCGATATCTTCGTGCGCTATGGGCTTTTGGGCGGTGCCGCCACTTTGCTGATGTATGCCTATCCCGCCTATCTCTATCTGCGCGCTTTGCGTTTTCCTTTGACGGCGGAGCAGAGAACGATGGCATGGTCGGGGGTAGCGGTCTGTGCGGCGTTTTATACCTGCTCGATGAGCAATGCCATTTTGGCACACAATATCACCAGCGTCTTTTTCCTGCTCTTTAATGCTTATTTGATTACGGGTTTGGGCAAACGACCGATACCAATCGGTACACATGTCTGAAACTTTAAGCATTTTATATCGAGACGATTCTCTCATTGCGGTGCATAAGCCGGCAGGCTTGTTTGTGCACCGCAACGATTTGGATCGCAGTGCGCAAGATTTTCTGTTGCAGCAATTGCGCGATCAAATCGGACAATATCTGTATCCGGTGCACCGCCTTGACCGTCCGACCTCGGGCATCGTGCTGTTTGCCCTGCAATCTGCCACCGCCGCAGCGCTTAAGGCGCAATTTGACAGCGGAGAGGTAGAGAAACGCTATCATGCGGTGCTGCGCGGTTATCTGCAAGCACAGACAATCGATTATCCTTTAAAGCCGATTTACGATGCGATTGCCGACAAGCATCGTAAAGCCTTAACAGAAGCCAAAGCCGCATGCAGCCGATTCACGCCGCTGGCACAGGTGGAATTGCCCTTTGCCGGCAGTACGCGCTATCCCACTTCGCGCTACAGTCTTGCTTGCTTAGTGCCGCAAAGCGGGCGCAAACATCAATTGCGCCGCCATGCAAAACATATTTTCCACCCGATTATCGGCGACACCGCCTACGGCGATTTGCGCCAAAACAAAGCCTTCGCCGAACATCTCGGCATTCACGGCTTATTGCTGCACAGCTATGCGCTGCGGCTGCGGCATCCGCAAACAGGCGAAGCCTTAGAAATCGTCGATTCGGTCATCACACCGCAGTGGCAGCGCATTTATCAGCTGTTTAAGACTGACGGCGCGGTCTTGCTTTCACTTTAACCGCCACCGCACCGCTTTTGCCATCGCTGTCGTGTACCGAAACTGCTGCCGCCACCGCCTGATGCGTACGCAGCAGCTCGAAAATGGCGTTTTTCAAAGGCGCCTTGTCATAAGGCGAGCTATTACGCCCTTTGCCATGCACAATCAGCCAATATTCGGGCTGACGATTGCGCCGTTCATCGAGGGCATCGGTCAATAATTGTCTGGCGTCCTCAACAAAATAGCCGTGGAAATCCCATTCCCGCACGATGCGCAGACGCAAATCCTGCATGGCACGCCACTCGGCAGGCGGCAATTGGGCAAAATTCTCCGCTAAAAATTCAGCGCCTTGCGGCTGGATTAAGCGGCTATTTTGATGAGCAATGCGGCGCTCTTGGCGTATTTTAGGACGCTGACCGAACGCCGGCGACAGCGCCGCTGTTTTAATCGCATCCACCTTGCCGATTAAATCGGCGAAACTTTCGCCGGATTTTCTCTCTGCTTCAGACATATTTATAAGCAATCTCGTGTATCATGGCGGCATGATAAATGCCATGCGCTTTGGAATAAAGGAGTGAAGATGAAAATAGCTATTCACGGAGTTAATGGGAAAATGGGGCAGGAAATCGCGCGCGCGGCTTTGCTGGACAGCGACTGCGAGCTCAGCGCCGTTTCGGTGCGCGACTCGCACAGCTGGGCAAACCGCGCCTTAAACAGCATCTGCGACATCGACAGCCCTTTGAAAACCACCTCTAATCTGGAAATCTTGTGTCAGCAATCCGATGTGATTATTGACTTTACCCGTCCTGATGCCACCCTCAGCCTCCTGCCGATTTGCCAGCGCTATGACCGCCCCATGATGATCGGCACCACAGGTTTTAATGCCGAAACCGCCGCTTGGATCGAACGCGCCGCCCGACACATCCCGATCGTCTTTGCCGCCAATACCAGCTTGGGCGTGAATGTGCTGATGGAAGTGACAAAGCGTGTGGCGAGCGTATTGCCCGCCGAAGATTGGGATGTAGAAATCTTTGAAAGCCATCACCGCCGCAAAGTCGATGCCCCTTCGGGTACGGCATTGAAACTGGGCGAGCAAATCGCGCTGGGACGCGAGGTGAATTTGGCGGAACATATGGTTTACCCCTATGAAAATGCGCGTAAAACAGGCGATATCGGCTTTTCGGTCATGCGCGGCGGAGAAATCAGCGGCGAACACACCGTCTATTTTATTAACGACCACGAACGCTTGGAATTTACCCATCGCGCCCACGACCGCAGCATTTTCGCGCGCGGCGCTCTAATTGCCGCCAAATGGCTGCAAGGCAAGCCGGCAGGCTTATACAGCATGGCGGACGTCTTGGGTTTTCGCCAAGTCTAGGGCAGAATTTGCTATCATAGCGGCGTTTTTTTGGAATGATTTAGGAGTTGAGTATGAAAAAATTAGGGTTATATCTTTCCGTCTTAGTCTTGGCAGTACTGTTTTTTGTCTTCGGCTTGTTTAATAAAGCGCAAGTGCAGTTCGACTACATCTTAGGCAGCACGCAATTGCCGCTGGTCTTTGTCATGCTCATCTGCTTTGTCTGCGGCGCCTTGTTAACGCAAATCGTCTTCGGATTGAAATTCTTATACTGGAAAAACCGCGCCGTTGCTCTGGAGAAAATGCTGGCGCAGGAATACAAAGCGCAGGATAAAGCACAAGTGCGCGCGGAATTCGAGCAAAGCCATCAAGCCTGATTAGCATGAGCGAGTGGCTGCTGATTTTCCTGCTGCCCTTGGCGGCATGGTCGGGCTGGTGGATCGCCATGCGTAAAGAGGCGCGCGATATGCGGCAATCGAAATCGCGTTCCGCCTATTTTGAAGGCTTGAGCTTCCTGCTCAACGACCAAACCGACCGCGCCGTCGACGTCTTTCTGGAAATGGCGGATATCGATCGTCAGACCTTTGACAATCAGCTGACTTTGGGCGCCTTGTTCCGCAAGCGCGGCGAATTGGACCGCGCTTTGCATCTGCACCGCCAATTAGCCGATCTGCCTTCTTTAGATAATACCCAAGCCTGTGCGGTCGATTTTGAATTGGCGGAAGACTATGCCCATGCCGGCATGTTTCGCCAAGCGCAAGCCTTATTGGAAAAAAGACAGGGCGAGAATTTCCGCACCCGCGACATCTATGCCGCCCTATGGCGGATTTACGAACGCACCGCACAATGGCAAAAAGCCATAGAAATTAGCGAATTATGGCAGGCGGCAGGCTATGGCAGCCGGGCGCGGCAAATCGCCCATTATTATTGCGAGCTGGCGGAAATCGCCCAAAGCGAAGGCGATACCTCGCGCATGCACACCTTATTAGACGCTGCGCTCGTGGCAGATAACCGCTGCGGACGCGCCTACCATATGCAGGCGCAATTAGCCATGCAGCGCGGCGAACCGGTTTCCGCCATTCATCATTACCATTCTATTGGCGAACAAGCGGCGAATTTTTTACCGGAAATCCTGCCATTACTCGCCGAAGCCTATGCCGAAATCGGGCGCAGCGAAGAATATCTGCAATGGTTATTGGAAAAAGAGGCGCAGATGCGGCAGGCGCGATTAAGCCTTGCTACCGCCGAAACCCTCAGCCGTCTGGGTAAAGCGGAAGCGGCGCACCAATTATTGCAAAGCCGCTTGCAGGAACAGCAAAACCCGCTGCTATTGGCGGCTTATTTGCAGAGTCATCCCGAGCCGAGTTTGCAGGGGCTGAATACGCTTATCGGCAAAGGCATCAGCCCGCAGCGCGTTTATCAATGCAATGAATGCGGTTTCCGCCAACAGCGCCTGATTTGGCATTGCCCCGCCTGCCATGCTTGGAGCAGTTTCCAGCCTTTGATTGAAGTAAAAGTAGAGCAAAGATGAGTGATCCTAAGATTTTATTGGCCTTTGATTTTGACGATGTGCAGACTGCTTACGCCTTGGCGGAGCAACTCAATCCCCGTCTGTGTCGGATTAAAATCGGCAAAGCCCTATTTACCCGCGCCGGCGTGGCGGTGGTCGAACGTTTGCAAGCCGGCGGTTTTGAGATTTTTTTAGATTTAAAATATCACGATATTCCCAATACGGTGGCGGATGCGGTACGCGCCGCTGCCGATTTGGGTGTCTGGATGGTCAATGTGCATGCCGGCGGTGGACGCAAAATGCTGACGGCCGCCGCAGAAGCGCTTGCGCAGCGCCGCCAAGCGCCGCTATTGATTGCGGTAACGGTATTGACCAGTATGGCGGAAGCGGAATTGGCGGATATCGGCGTCACGCGCGGATTAGCTGAACAAGTCGCGGCGCTGACTGCCTTAAGCTATGACTGCGGCTTGCAGGGTGTGGTCTGTTCGGCGCATGAAGCGGCAGCGGTAAAAGCTGCTACCGCCCGCGATTTCCTGACCGTTACCCCCGGCATTCGTCCGCTTGGCAGTGCTTCGGACGATCAAAGCCGCATCATGACGCCCGAGCGTGCCTTGGCAAGCGGCAGCGATTACCTTGTGATCGGACGCCCGATTACCGTGGCAGCCGATCCCTTGGCGGCATTAGAAAGCATTGCCGTCGACATTGCCCACTTTAATAAGGAAAAATCATGAACAATCAACATACAGGACGGCGGCGCGGCATTTATATTCTGCCGAATTTATTCACTACGGCGGCGCTTTTCTGCGGATTTTATGCCATTTTGGCGGCTACGGACGGACGCTATGTCTTTGCCAGCGTACTGATTTTCCTTGCGATGATTTTAGACGGCTGCGACGGACGGGTAGCGCGTTTGACCAACACTGCCAGCGAATTCGGCGTGCAATACGATTCCTTGGCGGATTTGGTCTCTTTCGGCGTTGCGCCGGCGATGCTGCTTTATCATTGGACATTGCATTTGAGCGCGACCGCGCCGCTGGTGCCTTCGCGCTTAGGCTGGATGGCGGCATTTATTTACACCGCCTGCGCCGCATTGCGCTTGGCGCGTTTTAATGCGCAAGTCAATGTAGTGGATAAAGCCTTTTTCATCGGTTTACCCAGTCCTTCTGCCGCCGGCGTGATTGCCAGTTTTGTCTGGTTTGCCCAGCGCTACGGCTTTCAGCCGAAGAATTTGCTGCTTTTTAGCGCGGTATTATTGATACTGACCGGCTTGGCAATGGTGAGTAATTTCAAATATTTCAGCGGCAAAAGTCTGAAAATCGGAGGAAAACTGCCGTTTCGCTATGCCGCTTTGCCAGCGATTATTTTGGCGGGCATCTTTTTGGAACCGGCTTTGGCATTGCCGTTGATTTTCTTTATCTATGCCCTGCACGGACCTTTGTGGTCAATCTGGCGTTGGCAACGTAAGCGCTCAATGTGAACTCATTTCTAAATCCCACGGCAGCACAGCAAAAAGTTTGGCAATTATTAGGCTTGAAGCGTTACTTGCGGCGCAGCGATGTGCGAGCGCTTCACCGCCAACATCTCTCGACGCAAATTGCCAGTGGGCCGACGCAGGAAAATCCGCAAAATGCTTTGGTCCAAGGCAAAGAAATATTGCCGCAGATACTTGCCCCTGAAACATCGGCAGCGTCAATAGCCGCACCGCCGCCTGCGGTTCGGGAAACAAGACCGACACAGCAGCAAAAACTGGGCGATATCGGTATTTTTGCTTTGGCGCAGTGTAGTCTTGTGTTGAAAGAAGAATTGGCTTTCGTGCTGCCGCCTTTATGGTTTGACCGTGCTTGGCGCTTATTTGCGCATGCGCAAGAGGCGGTATTGCTGCACAATGCCTTGGCGCGTTGCGATTATCCGCAGGCGGCGGCAATTTTTGCCACCCTGCAAGACTGGCAGAGCGATGCCGCGCCGCAAGGCGAGACGCTGCCCGAGATCGCCTGCTCGAATTATGTGTTGTTAGGCGATGAGCATTTGGCGCAGCAAGTGCAAACCTTATTGAAGGCTACGGAGCGCAGAATCACGCATCCCGCTTTGGCATTGCGTAGTGCGTCGTCTAAGCGTCGGCTATGGTTGGATTTATTACAGTTACGAGGAATACTTTCATGAAGGCGATTATCAGCCGATGGCTGTTATTAGGATTATTGAGCGGTGCTGCTTTCGCCCAACAGGGAGAGTCTGCATGGATTAGCGATGAGTTGCAAACCTCTGTCAGCGATGCGCCGCAAAGCAGCGGCAAATATTTAGGTTCGCTGAAGGCGGGCGTGCCGGTGCAGATATTGCGTAACAGCGAAGACAGACGCTATGTATTGGTGCAGGCAGGTGAATTGCAGGGTTGGGTCTGGGCGAAAAATATCATGCACAGTCCCAGTGTGCATAGCCAATTTGCCGAGCAAAGCCGTCAGCTTAACCTCGCCCAAGCGCAGCATGCGCAATTAAAGCAAGTCCATGATGCCGAATTGCTCAGTGTGCAAGAATTGCAGCAGGCTTTGGCGCAAAGCCGCCAACAGGCGGAAACGGCAAGGGCGGATTTGCTTGCTTTGCAAAGAGTATCGGCAAATGCGGTGGAAATAGACCGTCGCAACCGCGAATTGCAGACACGCGTCGTCAGCCTAGAACAGGAAAATCTGCAATTGCAGCATCAAAACAGCCGTTTGCAAGATACGGCATTGCGTCAGCAAATGCTTTTAGGCGGCGGATTGGTCTTGTCGGGAGCATTTTTATCCGTAATTTTTTCTTTATTGGGGCGCACAAAAAGACGCCGCCAATTGCATGATTTATAGTATGATGCCGCGCTTTATGGCTTAGAACGATTATGGCTTTACAACATCCGCAGATTGATCCCGTTATTTTCGCCCTCGGTCCGATTAAGCCGACTTGGTACGGTTTGATGTACGTCTTGGGTTTTAGTTTAGGTTATTTACTGGGCGTCTATTATGCAAAACGCCGTCCCGCCTTAGGCTGGGATAAAGACCAACTCGGCGATTTGCTCTTTTGGCTGATGCTCGGCACCATTTTAGGCGGTCGCCTAGGTTATGTCTTGTTTTATATGCTGGTTCCCTACAGTATTGATATCTTGATAAAAGATCCGATGCTGCCGCTTAGAATCTGGGACGGCGGCATGTCTTTTCACGGCGGATTATTAGGCGTTACCATCGCCTGCATCGGCTATGCCTATAAATACGAACGCAAAATTTTAGACATCGGCGATTTTATCGCGCCCTTGGTTACCATCGGTTTATTTTTTGGACGGATTGGTAATTTTATCAACGGCGAATTATGGGGACGTCCGACCGATGTAGCTTGGGGCATGGTCTTCCCAAGCGCAGGAGATCATCTTGCCCGTCATCCCTCGCAGCTCTATCAGGCGGCATGGGAGGGCTTATTGCTCTTTATCGTGCTCAATCTCTATGCGTGCAGACCGCGTTATCGCGGGCAAACCACCGGCTTATTTCTGTTGCTGTATGCTATCGGGCGTTTTTTAAGCGAATTTGTGCGCGAAAAAGATGCGCAAATGAGTTTTTATCTCGGCATGACGATGGGGCAATTGCTCTGCCTGCCGATGGCATTAATCGGGCTTTATTTATGGCTGCGTCCGCAGTCTGCGCCGCCCAAACCCTATTCACTTTCAGCGGATTGATTCATGGACATTTATCAAGAATTACTACGCCATATCCTCACGCAAGGCAGCGAAAAAACCGACCGTACCGGCACCGGCACACGCTCGGTATTCGGTTATCAAATGCGCTTTGATTTGCAGGCAGGTTTTCCCTTGCTGACGACTAAAAAAGTACATTTCAAATCGATTGTTTACGAATTGCTGTGGTTTTTGCGCGGCGATACCAATATCGGCTATTTGAAAGAACATGGTGTGAGTATTTGGGACGAATGGGCGGATGAAAACGGCGATTTGGGCCCGATTTACGGCAAGCAATGGCGGGATTGGCAGGGCATCGATCAAATCGCTCAAGTCATAGAGACCTTAAAACACAATCCCGATTCCCGCCGCATGCTGGTCTCGGCATGGAATGTGCCCGAATTGGGCAAAATGGCATTGCAACCTTGTCATGCTCTGTTTCAGTTTTATGTCGCCGACGGCAAATTATCCTGCCAACTGTATCAACGCTCGGCGGATGTCTTTTTAGGCGTGCCTTTTAATATTGCCAGTTATGCTCTATTAACCATGATGATGGCGCAGCAATGCGATTTGGCATTGGGCGATTTTGTCTGGACGGGCGGCGACGTGCATTTATATAGCAATCACTTAGCTCAAGCACAGGAGCAATTAAGCCGCAGTCCGCGTACTTTGCCGCAGCTTGAGCTGGACAAAGCACAAAGCATTGACGCTTATCGTTTTGAGGATATTCGCTTAATTGGCTATGACCCGCTGCCGGCGATTAAAGCGGCAGTGGCAGTATAGAGGAAGGCAATGATTATTCTGCGTTTTTTCAGAAATGTATTTTATTTTTGCGTCGTAATGGGCGTTTTCGGCATTCTTATCGCTTGGACTTATGCGAAGAAACTGGAAGCGCAATATGAATTGGACTCCAATAATTTGGGCGGCGCGCTGTGGTCGATGCCGGCGCGCGTCTATGCACGTCCCTTGGAATTATATGCCGGCGCGCCCTTAAGCAAAGCCCAGCTGCTGCGCGAATTGGAACTCTTGGAATATCGCAAAGTAGCGGAAGTCTTGGAACCGGGGCAATATCAAGACAATGGCGACAGCGTAATTTACTACGCAGCGGAATTTGCGTTTTGGGATCAGGTGCGTCCTGCGCGGCGGATGCAGATTAGTTTTGCCGAAGGCAAAATCAGCCGAGTGGAAAGCTTGAGTACTTTTGAAGAAATCGGCTTGGAGCGCCTCAATCCGCTGCGCATTGCCAGCATTTATCCGCAGCATCGCGAAGACCGCCTTTTGGTCAAATTAGACGAAGTGCCGCCGGTATTGATTGATACCATTTTGGCTACCGAAGACCGCAATTTTTATCTGCACCCCGGCGTTGATCCGCGCGGTTTGTTGCGCTCGATTTATGTGACCTATGTGCGCAAAGGCGATCAGCAGGGGGGCTCGACCATTACCCAGCAATTCATTAAAAACCATTATTTGAGCAATGAACGCAGTATTTCGCGTAAAGTTAAAGAAATGCTGATGGCTTTGGTCTTAGAGCGTTACAGCACCAAAGAAAAAATTCTTGAAGGCTATATCAATGAAATTTATCTGGGGCAGGACGGGCAAAGAGCGATTCACGGCTTCGGCTTAGCCAGCGAATATTATTTCAATAAACCCGTATCCGAACTGAATTTGCATGAAATCGCCACTTTGGTTGCCTTAGTGCGCGAGCCGGGCAATGCTGATCCGCGCAAACACCCCGAATACGCCTTGCAAAGACGCGGCTTGATTTTAAAAATCATGGTACAGCAGGGCTTAATTAGTCAAGAGGATGCTACTTTAGCGGATGGTTTGCCGCTGGATGTGGCGCCTGTCGAGCGGACGCGGGAGCGGATTCGTTACCCTGAATTTATGGATTTGGTCAGCGCGCAATTGCAGCAGAATTACAGCCGCGAAGATTTAACCAAACAGGGCTTGAATATCTTTACCACCCTTGATCCGCAAATTCAGGATAAAGCACAAGAAGCGCTTACGAATCAATTGGCTAAATTGGAACGCGGTAAAGGCTTGCGTAGCAATTTCTTACAAGGTGCCGGCGTGATTGTAGAAACCAACAGCGCGGATGTAGTAGCGATTATCGGTTCGCGCCAAGCGGGCGAACAGGGCTTTAACCGCGCCTTATCCGCTAAGCGGCAAATCGGTTCCTTGGTTAAGCCGGCGGTCTATTTAGCCGCCTTGGAATATCCCACGCGCTATAATCTATCCACCATGATTGACGGCAGCAAATTGGATTACCGTAACGGCGGTACCAAATGGTCGCCAAAAAATTACAGTACGCGCAGTTTTCCCGATGCCATGCTGATTGACGCCTTGGTCAAATCCTACAATATTCCCACTGCCAGAATCGCGCTGGATATCGGCTTGAAAGATGTGGTGGCAACTTTAGAGCGTCTGGGATCGCGCGACGGCATTAAACCCTATCCTTCACTGTCTTTAGGTGCGGTGCAGATGACGCCTATAGAAGTGGCGCAAATTTATGAAACCTTTGCCTCAGGCGGCTATTATCAGCCGCTGCGCGCCATTCGCGATATTACCACTCAGCAGGGCGAAGCCATTCGCCGCTTCGATATGCAGGGCATTCGTGCGATTGAGCCGACGCCTTATTATCTGCTGATGACCGCCATGCAGGAAATTCCGCGCAGAGGCACGGCGACATTGGTCTATCAACATTTCGATAAAAGTTATAATTTTGCTGGCAAAACAGGCACCACCGATGACTATCGCGACAGTTGGTTTGCCGGTTTTTCAGGCAATTATCTGACCGTGGCTTGGGTGGGTAATGACCAAAACCAATCCACGAAATTAGCCGGCGGCGCAGGCGGCTTACCCTTGTGGATTGCTTTGATGAAGCAAGTGCCGAATAAACCTTTGACCGTCAATCCCCCTGAGGGCATCGTGATGCGCAATATTAATCGCAGCAACGGGTTATTAGCGGGTAATGGCTGTAAGAATACGCTTTCTCTACCCTTTATCGCCGGTTACGAACCGAGTTGGGGCGGCAATTGCGCGGCACCTGTGCCGGTGAGGAATGATAGCGATATTTATGAAGGCAGTTTTGTTGCGCCGAGCTTCAATCAATCAGGGTTCTCTGCGCCTAGCGGTTCATTCTTCAACAATTAGGCGTTTTGTTTTATAATAGTGCGAATTTTTAATGAAAAGATTAACGAGGGATTTATGAAATTAAAAGGGCTTAGTGTAATGGTTGCCACAGCGATTTTATCAGGCTGCACCGGCATGATGTACGGTGGCGGCGTAGCGCCGGTGAATAATCAAAACACCTATTACGGACGTCAGCAGCAGCCGATGCAGGGCTGGCAGCAACAGCCGCAGCAAGCGCCGAATGCCTATGCCAACACGCAAATCGGCGTAAATACCGCACAACAGCAGGCGCAGGCACAAGCCGAAGCCCGTCGCCAAGCGGAAATCGCGCGCCAACAAGCTCAGCAGGTGCAGGCTCAAGCCGCCACGCAGGCGACTGCGGCATCGCCTTACGGCAATGCCAGCCCTGCCAATACGGTGCCTAATCCTGCTCAAAATGCGGCAAATGACGGCTGGGCAGTGCGTCCTAATACCCCGCCTACCGCTACCGACACGCCGAAAGTCGAGCCGCAAGCCCCTGTGGCGACGCCGGTAGTCAATAGACAGGAGCCGCAGCCGATTCGTCCGCCGGCGCGTGAAGATAATAGCCAAAATGCGCAGACACAAGCGCCAAGCACGCCGCAGCAAGCGCCTCAGGCAAGTCCCGCTCAAGCACCGGCAAAACAAGTGGCAGCGGCACAACCGGCGGGCGAGCGTCCTGCAGCGAGCGGCGGCAGCGCGGTCAGTACCTTATTGCAAAAAGCCAATAGCGAATTGGGCAAAGGCAATTTGGACGGCGCAGCGTCCTATTTGGAAGACGCGCACCGCATCGACAGCAAAAACGCTAATATTCTGTATGACATCGCCAATATCCGCTATCATCAGAAGCGTTACCGCGAAGCTGAAGCCGCTGCCGCACGCGCAGCGAATATGGGCGGCAATAATAGCGTGATGCGCAAAAGCTGGTCTTTGATTGCCAATGCGCGCAAGGCATTAGGCGATAATCAAGGCGCAATTGCGGCATCGGAAAAAGCCGCTTCTTTCTAAATTTTAAGCACCATCCGTGTCGATTTTAGAGCCATATTTTGCCCCGCAAGGGGCTTTGGCGTCTTTGGTGGACGGTTATCAGCCGCGCGAAGGGCAGCAGCAATTGGCAGAAGCGGTTTTCAATACCTTAAATGCCGACAGCGTCCTGCTTGCCGAAGCCGGCACCGGCACCGGCAAAACCTTTGCCTATCTTTTACCGATTCTGTTAAGCGGCAAAAAAGCCTTGGTCTCGACCGCGACGAAAACCCTGCAAGAACAGATTTTTAGCAGCGATTTGCCCTTAGTGCGCAAATTGCTCGCCAGTCCCGCCAAAATGGCTTTGCTGAAAGGGCGGAGCAATTATTTCTGCCATTATCATTATGGCAAATGGCAGGAAAGCAGTGCGAATTCCCCAATCGAGCGCGCGCAAAGACGGCTCGTGGAAGCCTTTATCGACCGCAGTTTGGACGGCGATTTGGTCGCCTTGGAATTAGCCGAAGACGATCCCGTGCGCCAGCGCATCAGCAGCACGACCGACAATTGCTTGGGACGCGACTGTGAATTTTTTGAAGAATGCTTTGTGCAAAAAGCGCGGCAGAAAGCCAAAGAAGCGGATGTGGTGGTTGTCAATCATCATCTGCTTTTGGCGGATTTCGCTTTAAAAAGCGACGGCTTTGCGGAAATTCTGCCGGATATCGACGCCTTTATCATTGACGAGGCGCATCATCTGCCGCAGACGGCGGTGAATTTCTTAGGCGAACGTTTTTCCTCGCGCCAAGTGCAGTTATTTTTAGAGGAATTACAGGCAGCGCAATTAGCCGATGCCCCTGATGCCTTGGAATTGCAAAAGCAGATTGCATTGAGCCATCAAGGTTTGAATCAATTATTAAGCGAGCTGAAAAATCAGGGCGGCTTATTCGGCGATCAGCAGAGCAGCCGCGCAAGCGCCGGCAATCAATATTATGACGGCGAAGAATTGCGCGGCTTAAGCGTTTTTTGGACGGCGTTGCAGGCTTTGGCGGAATGTCTGGCGGCACTTGATGCGAGCTTGAGTCCGCATCATGAGCGGAGCAAGGTTTTGGCGGCTTTGGCGGAGCGTTTGGGCGAATTGCGCAGTTTGCTGATTCGTTTTTTAGATGAATTTCATCATGATAAAGCAGCATCCGATGAGAGCGAAGAGGACAATGCCTTAACGGATACCGCGCAATGGCTGGATGTGGGGCAGCGTTCCTTTGTGCTTAATGCGGTGCCGGTTAATGCGGCGGGCAAATTTGCGCAATGGATTAGTCAGTCGCAGGCAGGCTGGTGTTTTCTTTCCGCCACTTTGGCGGTGGATAATAAATTCGACCATTTCCGCCGCGAATTGGGCTTGGGACAGAATGTGCAAACCCTGCTGCTGGGCAGTCCTTTTAACTACCGCCTGCAATCTCTGCTTTATCATCCGCCGCAATTGCCGCCTCCGAATGTCGAGCATTACACTGCCGCTTTGATGCAAGCCGCCTTGCCGGTGCTTAAACGCAGCAAAGGGCGCGCTTTTTGTCTGTTTACCAGTTATCGCGCCATGCACGAGGCGAAAGCCTGTCTGGAAGATGAAGATTTCACGCTTTTCGTGCAGGGAGAAATGCCGAAAACGCAATTATTAAGCGAATTCCGCCGCAGCGAACGTGGCGTGCTGCTGGCCACCGCCAGTTTCTGGGAGGGCGTGGACGTACGCGGCGACCGCTTGGTCTGCGTCGTGATTGACAAACTGCCTTTTGCCGCGCCCAATGATCCGGTAACCAAAACGCGGCACCGTCTGCTGGAAGAAAAAGGACTGTCGCCTTTTATTCACGACAGCCTGCCGCAGGCGGTAATCACGCTCAAACAAGGCGTGGGGCGTTTGATTCGCGACAGCGCCGATTACGGCGTATTATTGATCGGCGATCCGCGTCTGACCGGCAAGGGCTACGGCAAGATTTTTCTCGACAGTTTGCCGCGTATGACCCGCACCACCGATTTATCCATTGTTGACCGTTTCTTTACTTATCATGAACCATCATCCTGATTTATCGCACCCGCTGTTAGCGATTGACACTTCCACGCCTGCCGCTTCTGCCGCTCTGCGCTGCCAAGGCATTATTACGGCGGAATGTCATCAAGGGCATACCAAGCATACCGAAGTACTGTTGCCGATGATTGACCGCCTGCTGCAAGCGGCGGGGCTGAATATCACCGATTTGGGCGGCATCATCATCAGCGCAGGGCCGGGGGCGTTTACGGGTTTGCGCGTGGGCGCAAGCATGGCGGCAGGGCTTGCCGCCGCTTATGATACGCCGCTCGGCTGCCTGTCTTCTTTGGCTTTATTGGCGGCAGCTGCCGCGCCGACAGAAGATAGCACCGTGCTGGCTTTGATGGACGCGCGCATGCGCCAGCATTATGCCGCTGTATATGAATATCGCGGCGGCTCATGGCGATTGGCTGCGGAAGAGGGTTTATTTTTTGCCCAAGATTTGCCCTCGGCTTGGCTGGAGACTGCCGACAGCGCAATTATTTCGGGCGATAATTATGTGGCGGATAAAATAGCGCATTTGCCGCAGCAGCAAGCCGTGCCGCAGGCGCGCGACGCATTTGCGGCACTCAATCTCTGCCGCTGGCAATCACCGCAGCAAGCGATAGACCTGCAATATCTGCGCAATGAGATTACTAGTTGATGGATAGGGTATTTACGACCGAGTTGGCGGTGCACATCGGCGATATCAATTACGGCGGACATTTAGGGCATGACCGCCTGATTACCTTGCTGCATCAGGCGCGTTTGGATTTTTTGCAGCAATTAGGCGCCAATGAATTGGATTGCTTCGGCTGCGGTTTGATTATGCGCCGCCTGCAAGTCGATTATTTGGCAGAGGCCTTTTTGCGCGATGTTTTGCACGTGGAAATGCAGGTGACGCAGCTCAAGCAGGCGCGTTTTAATCTGGCTTATCGGATTCGGCGCGGCGAAACCCTGATTGCCCGCGCAGAAACGCTGATGGTTGCCTTCGATTACCGCAGCCGTCAGGTCTGCGCTCTGCCCGAGGCATTTGTACAAGCTCTTAGTGAGGAAGCGCATGGATAGTGTGAAATTATTGCGCCGCATTTTAATGCTGCTGACGGTGGTCGTCATCTTGGCGGTTTTGCTGATTATTTTCCAGCTGACCGATTTCGGCTACCGCGCCTTTATGCAGTTGAAAGACAGCTCGCCGTGGCTCTTAGGCATTTATCTGGCGGTGGTGGCGGTAGTGGCATTGGCAGGTCTATATCTGGTCTTTAAGATTTGGACGCTGGGACGCAGTAAGCCGCAGAATAAAAAAAACCGCGTCCGCCCCAGTCTGGAAAGCGTTCAGGCAAGGTTGGAGCAGGCGCGCGAACAGGGCTTTGAAGCCGAGGAATTAGATGCGCAATTGGCGGCTTTACCGAATGAGCAGGCGCAGGAATTGGAAGTCGCCTTTTTCGGCAAAATCAGCACCGGCAAAAGCTCTTTAATCCGCAGTCTGATTCCCGATGCGCGGGTGGAAACCTCGGTCATCGGCGGCTCTACCGGCAAAATCGAACGCTTTTATTATCAGGCGGCGCAGGGCTTAAGCCTGCAATTATTGGACATGCCCGGCACGCATCAGGCGCAGACGGTGGCGCATTTGGCGGAAGAAGTCTTGGCGGCGGCAAGACGGGTGCATATTGTCTGCTATGTGCTAGATCAGGACATTACCGCTTCGGATAAGGCTTCGATTATGCAGCTCAACGATTTCGGCAAACCGCTGGTGGTGGTGCTGAATAAAATCAGCCGTTACAAAGAAAGCGAACGCCGCCAATTGCTCGAGCATATCCGCAGTGAAATTCCCGCCGATGCGCAATTGGTGGCGGTGGACAGCATTCACGCCAAAGAAGTGCAGATTCAGGCGGCAGATGGCAGCCTGCGCAAAGAAGAGCGTTTGCTCGGTGGCGATGTGCATGCCTTGGTGCAACTCTTTGCCGATTTGGAAGCGCGGCGCGGCGAATTGAGCAGCAGCCAGCGTCAGTCGCTCATCGAATTGGCGGACGATACCTTATCGCAGCGTCTGGCGGCATTTCGTCGCGAACGCGGCAAAAGCATTGTCAAAACTTACTCGCGCAAGGCGATGTTCGGCGGGGTTGCCGCGGTCGGGCCGGGAACGGATGTGATTATCCAAGGCTATTTGGGCTTGGAGCTGATTAAATCTTTGACCAAACTCTACGGCGTTTCCACGCAGGATGTGGATTTGCAGGGTTTATTGGAAGCTGCTGGCGGCAAAGTACGCTCGCAATTGACGGTGATGCTTGCCTTGACCGGCAATGTCTGCAAAGCCTTTCCGGGTATCGGCACGGTTTTGGGCGGAGCGAGTCATGCCGTGGCTTACGGTCTGATTTTCGAGAGCTTGGGACAGGCGATTGTCGATACGCTGGACAAAGCGGAAACGCAGTTTACGACGCAGAACGTGCTCAATGCCTTTGAGCAGCAGATACAGCGCGATATGGAAAAACGCGCCGTTTCTTTAATTAAAACCGCATTGGGAGAGAAACATGGCGGCGCATAAACATTTGCAAATCGCCCGCGACAGCATCACGAAATTGCTGGAAGACAATCGTCTAAGCGCCGGTGCTAAGGCGCGTTTGGGCGAGGATTACCGCCAATTGCAGCGCCTGCTCGACAAACTCGAGCGCGGCAATGTGCATGTGGCGGTTTTCGGGCGCGTGAGCGTGGGCAAATCGGCTTTGCTGAACGCTTTGGCAGGACGTGAGGTGTTTGAAACCAGCGTTTTGCACGGTCATACCAAACATAGCGCGGAAACCCTGTGGCAGAGCTTTGACAGCGGCGGTGTGTTTTTGCTCGATACGCCGGGGATTGATGAAGTCAACGGCGAGGAGCGGGCGCAGATTGCCGATGAGGTGGCGCGGCAAGCCGATGTGATTTTGTTCGTGATTGACGGCGATATGACCGATATCGAGCATCAGGCTTTGCGCGCTTTGTATCAGCCGACCCAGCCGATTGTGCTGGTATTGAATAAAGCCGACCAATACGACGACAGGCAGGTCGCCGCTTTATTGGGCAATTTGCGCCGGCAGTTGCGCGATATTCTGCCTGCCGAACATATTGTCGCCGCCGCGGCAATGCCCGAAAAAACCTTGGCTTTTATCGAAATGCCCGACGGTAGCGAACAGGAACAATGGATTGGCGGCGAGTCGCAGGTCGAGGCATTGCGCACTCTTTTATGGCAGCTGTTGCAGGAAAAAGGGCAGAGTTATGCCGCACTCAATGCCAGCGTTTTTGCCGGACGCATGAGCGAGAAAGTGGGGGCGGAAATCGTGGCGGCGCGCAAAGAAGTCGCAGAAAGGATTATCCGCCACTATGCCTTGTTCAAGGCGGTAGGAGTGGCGGTCAATCCCCTGCCGGCGGTAGATTTATTGGCTTTGGCGGCGGATTCGGGCATGGTGCTGCATTTGTCGAAAGTCTATGGCATCGAGCTGACCCGCCACGAAGCCGGCAAATTAATCCGCACCATTGCCCTGCAAACCGGTTTGCTGATGGGAACGGTCTATGGCGTGCAGGTCTTGTCTTCGGTCTTAAAAGGCTTGACGGGCGGACTTTCCACCGTATTGACCGCCGGTGCGCAGGCAGGGGTCGCCTTTTACGGCAGCTACGTTATCGGCAAGGCGGCGCAGCAATATTTTGCCCAAGGCGAGTCTTGGGGCAGCAGCGGCGCGAAGGCGGTGATTGAGCAAATCATGGCGGATTTGGATAAAGAAGCATTAATCGATGAGGCAAAATCTTCAGTCAAGCAAATTTTAGGCAAAGGAAAACAATGAACACAGCATGGTGGAACAGCGAGGCATTAAGCGCGCAGGATTTAAGCAAAGGATTGTCTTTGCTGGCATTTAAAGGCATTCATGACGGCGATATTTATTTGCAGCGTAGCCGCAGCGAGCAATGGGCATTATCCGAACACAAAGTGAAAACCGCCGCTTATGATGCCGGCGCCGGCTTGGGCGTGCGCGCGATTGTCGGCGAGCAGACCGGCTTTGCTTATGCCGATGCTTTGGATAGCGCTTCGCTGTTTGAAGCCTGCCGCTTCGCGCGGCAAATCGGACGCCAACAGGGCGATATCCATCTGGCGGTGGAAGCCAAAGCGCAAAACATTACGCCGCTTTATCCCGCCATAGATCCGCTGCAAACCTTAAGCGCGGCGGAGAAAGTCGCGCTGCTGCATTTGGCGGATGATTATGCCCATCAATTGGATAGTCGCGTGGTTGATGTGAGCGTTTCGCTGGCGGCAAGTGCGGAAGAGATTTTCGTGCTGCGTTTGGACGGCTATTTTGCCGAAGACGTGCGCCCTTTGCTGCGTTTTAATGTTTCGGTCGTGGTGGAAGAAAACGGTCGCCGCGAAAGCGGTTATTCGGGCGGCGGCGGACGCGATGGCTATTTGGCATTGCTGCCGCAAGAACAGGTGCGCCGCTATGTCGAAGAAGCGGTGGCGCAGGCGCTGTTTAATCTGCAAGCCCGTCCTGCGCCAGCCGGCAGTATGCCGGTGGTGCTGGGCAACGGCTGGACGGGGGTGCTGCTGCATGAGGCGGTGGGACATGGTTTGGAAGGCGATTTCAACCGCAAAGGTACTTCCGTATTTAGCGGTAAAATCGGGCAGTCGGTTTGTTCGCCGCTGTGTACGGTCATTGACGACGGCACGATAGCGGGGCGGCGCGGTTCTTTAAGCGTGGACGACGAAGGCACACCGACGGCAAGAAACGTATTGATTGAAAACGGGATTTTGCAAGGTTATATGCAGGACCGCCTCAATGCGCGCCTGATGAAGGTCGCCCCTACCGGTAACGGACGGCGCGAAAGCTATGCCCATTTGCCGATGCCGCGCATGACCAATACCTATTTGGCCGCGGGCGAACACAGCCGCGAAGACATGATTAAAAGCGTGAAGCGCGGCATTTACGCCGAGCAGTTCGGCGGCGGACAAGTCGATATTACCAACGGACAATTCGTCTTTGCCGCCACTCAAGCCTATTTGATTGAAGACGGTAAATTGACTGCGCCGCTCAAGGGCGCGACCCTTATCGGCAACGGCTTGGAAGCGATGCAGAAAATCAGCATGGTGGGTAATGATTTGGCGCTGGATAGCGGCATCGGCAGCTGCGGCAAAAACGGGCAGAGCGTACCGGTGGGCGTGGGCTTGCCCAGTGTGAAAATTGATGAATTAACGGTGGGGGGAACGGCATTATGAGCCTGATGAACGAAGCAGTATTTGCTGAAAAAGCCGCGATCGTCCTAGAACGCGCCCAAGCATTAGGCGCGCAGGAATGCAGCGTGCAACTGTATCAAAGCGAGGGGCAGTCCCTGCAATTGCGCGAAGGTCAATTGGAAGAGCTGAACCGCGAGCAGGAATTGAGCGTCGATATTTCTGTGTTGAAAAACCAAGCGATGGGGCATTGCAGCATCAGCGATTGTACTTCTGATGCGCTGTGTGCGGCGGTGCAGGCTGCGATTGACGGCGCGACATATACCGAAGCCGACGAATATTTCGGATTGCCGGAAGCGCAGTATTATCGCCCCTTATCCGCCCAAGCCTTGGCGGATTTAGAATTGGACAGCGGCGTCTTGCCGAGCAGCGATTGGCTGGAAACACAGGCACAGATAATGGAAAGCAGTGCCAAAGCCTATGATGCGCGGATTGTTCTCTGCGACGGCGCAGGCGCCGATGCCGGACGCAGCTATGTCTATCTTGCCCAATCCAACGGTTTTGCCGGCGGCTATAGTAGCAGCCATGCAAGTTTGTCCATATCGGTATTGGCACGCGAACAAGACGACCAGCAAACCGATTTCAGCTGGGACAGCGCGCGTTTTTACCAAGATTTGCAGGCTCCCGAAAGCATCGGCAGACAGGCGGCGCAAAAAGCGATTGCCCATTTGCTGCCCAAAGCGATTGCCAGCGGCGAATATCCGGTGATTTTCGATCGCGAGATAGCCATCGGACTGCTGCGTCATGTGGTGCAAGCCCTTGAAGGGCGGGCGCAATACCGCAAACTCAGTTTTTTAGCGGACAGTCTTGGCAAGCAAATCATGCCCGAATGGCTGAGTCTGCAAGAGCATCCGCATTTGCCGCGCGCACTTAGCAGCATTCCTTTTGACAGCGAAGGTTTGGCACCGGCAGACAGCGCCCTGATTAGCGAGGGCAGAGTCGCGCGTTATTTGCTCAACAGCTATGCCGCGCGCCGCCTTAATAGTGCGCCCACAGGCAATGGCGGCGGTGTGCATAATCTGAAACTGCACAGCCAAACAGCGCCTTTGCCGCTCGAAGAGCTGTATCGGCAGATGGGGCGCGGTCTGATTGTTACTTCGCTGATGGGGCAGGGCGTGGATTTGCTGACCGGCGATTATTCGCGCGGCGCTTCAGGTTTTTGGGTGGAAAACGGTGTGATTAGTCATGCGGTGGAAGGACTGACGATTGCCGGCAATCTCAATGAGATGCTGCGTGATATTGTCGCGATTGGCGATGATGCCGATACGCGCCGCAGTATTCATGCGCCTTCGATATGGATTGAAAAAATGGTAGTGGCGCAGTAGTTTTGGACGGTCAAATTCTATTTGAGCGGATGTAAAAATGAATCAGGCTTAGCATATGCTAAGCCTGTTTTGTTTTAGAACCAGCCGCAAAGCAGCGTGATAAGGAAGGCGCCAATCGCAAAGCCGTAAAAAGCGAGACGTGTGCGGTTGCCGACATGTATGTGCATATCATGCAAAATGTAATAAAAGCGGTGGCAGCCGTGCCAAAGCATGGTAAAGACGATACCCGTCAGCACTAAAAAGACCAATTTATGTGCAACAAAGGCATGGATATTGGCGTAAAACTGCGCGGGATCGCCGAACATGCCTAGGGGCAGCATGATGCAGACAACTAAAACGACAGGTGCCAATGCCAATGCAGCCACGGTACCGCCGACGGAAAATAATCCCCAGTAAACAGGTTTGAGATGTTTGTGTTGCGACATAGCTCCCTCCTTAAGTCAAGCAAGCGGCGATGATGATTAAGACCAGCGTTACGCCGCCCAATGCAGCCCAGCTGCCCATGATGAGTATTTTATCGGCGACAAAACCGTTGCCTTTCGGGATTTTAACCGCTTTCGGCATAGCTTCAAACCATGTTTTGCTATTGAGCAAGGAGCCGACAATTACGCCCAGATTAATCAGCACCATCAGAGGGTTTTTCTGAAAAGCCACCCAAGCTTGCCAACTGTCGAGATTGCTTGCCAAGGCAACCAAACCGCAAAAGAGGTTAAGCGCCGCGATAGCGGTCGTAATACTGGTCAGCTCGCGCAGCATATACCATTGATAAAAGCGGCTTGCCATGTACCAGTTATCCGGCTGTTTGTGTTGATAAGGTTTACGCGCCATGAGTCGCCTCCTCTTCTTTTTTCACTATACCCATTGCCCAATACGGCACCGCGGCGGCTTTTGCCTGCTGAATTGCGCCTGCCGGATCCACGTGTTTCGGGCAGACTTCGGAGCAGGCGCCGACAAAGGTACAAGGCCAAATGCCGTTTTCTTCGTTCAGCACCTTAAAGCGTTGTTTTGCGCCCTCGTCGCGATTATCGAGATTGTAGCGCTGCGCTAATGCCGTTACCGCCGGTCCAAGAAACTCCGCATTGATGCCGATTTGCGGACAGGCTTGGTAGCAGAGCATGCAGTTGATGCACATGGTGTATTGCTTGAATTTCGCCAATTGCCGCGGCGTTTGCAGATATTCTTTATCAGCTAAGGCGCGCGGATTTTTCGTTACGATGAAAGGACTGATGCTTTCCAAGCGGTCGATAAAGGGCTCGACGTCCACAACCAAATCTTTTTCAATCGGGAACATATCCAATGCGCCGATGATGATTTCGCCGATGTCGGCGTATTCGCGCACGAATGTAGAACAGGCGAGTTTGGGTTCGCCGTTGACCATCATGCCGCAGCTGCCGCAGACTTCCATACGGCATGACCAGCGGTAAGCCAAGGTCGGGTCGAATTCGTCTTTGATTAAAGCGAGCGCGTCTAAAATCGACATATCCTGCGTCCACTCGATTTCAAAGGCTTGCGGCCAAGGGCGCTCATCCACTTCAGGCTGATAGCGCATGACTTTTAAAGTAATGGTATTGCTCATGATTTTTGCTCTCCTGCCGCGCCGTACACACGTTGAGCGGGCTGTGATTTTGTAATTTTGACGGGACTGTAATCAATGCGCGGCGCTTCGCCATGATTGTAATAGGCAAGCGTATGCTTGAGGAATTGCTGGTCGTCGCGCTCCGGATAATCCAAACGCTGATGCGAACCCCGCGACTCTTTGCGTTGTGCGGCGGAATAAATCATCGCTTCCGCTACATCCAGCAAATAGCCCAATTCAATCGTGGTCAGCCAGTCCGTATTGAAGGTATCGCTGTGATCGGTCACTTTCACGCGCTGATAACGCTGTTTTAAGTCTTGAATGACTGCAATCGCGCGTTCGCAGTTTTCCGCGCTGCGATAAATCCCGATTTCCGCTTCCATCATTTCGCCTAGGGCATTGCGGATATCGGAAGGACGTTCCGTGCCGTCTTTGCGCTGCAATAAATCAAGGAAAGGTTGGTAAGTTTTATCGGCAAGAGCATTAAAGGCTTGCTGATCCAAAGCATGCGCTTGGCTTTGCACGTATTTAAGCGCGTCTTCGCCCGCCACTTTGCCGAATACCGACAGCTCGGATAAGGAATTCGAGCCTAAGCGGTTCGCCCCATGAATGCCGACAGAAGAACATTCGCCGACGGCATACAGACCCGCCATTTTCGTTGCGCAGCGTCCGTCGGTTTCAATCCCGCCCATCGTGTAATGCGCGGTCGGACGCACCGGAATCGGCTCATGCACCGGATCGACGCCGACGAATTTTTTTGCCAAAGAGCGGATAAAAGGCAGGCGTTCATTAATGTAAGCCTCGCCCAAATGCCGCAAATCCAAATTCACTACCGCACCGCGTGGCGAATCAATCGTGCGTCCTTTTTTCCATTCGTGATAGAAGGCTTGCGATAAGCGGTCACGCGGACCGAGCTCCATATATTTGTTTTTCGGCTCGCCGATCGGCGTTTCGGGTCCGAGACCGTAATCCTGCAAATAACGGTAGCCGTCTTTATTGGTCAGAATACCGCCTTCGCCGCGGCAGCCTTCCGTCATCAAAATCCCCGAACCGGGCAAACCGGTCGGATGATATTGCACGAATTCCATATCGCGCAAAGGCACGCCGTGCCGATAAGCCATCGCCATGCCGTCGCCCGTCACAATACCGCCGTTCGTATTGTAGCGGAAGACCCGCCCTGCGCCGCCGGTGGCAATAATCACCGCTTTCGCCTGAATCGCCCGCACAATGCCGTTTTGCACGTCATAGCACAATACGCCGTGCAATTTGCCGTCTTCGACCAATAAATCCAAGGCGAAATGCTCGTCAAAACGTTGAATGCTCGGGAATTGCAGAGAGGTTTGGAACAGCGTATGCAAAATATGGAAACCGCTCTTATCCGCCGCAAACCATGTGCGCGGAATCTTCATGCCGCCGAAACGGCGCACATTTACATGCCCGTCGTCTTTGCGCGACCAAGGACAGCCCCAATGCTCCAATTGCACCATCTCTTCCGTACAATGCTCGACGAAATATTCAACGACATCCTGCTCGCAGAGCCAATCGCCGCCGGAAACCGTATCATTGAAATGGTTTTCCAAACTGTCGTCATCGCGCACCACGCCCGCAGCGCCGCCTTCCGCCGCCACAGTATGAGAACGCATAGGATATACCTTAGAAATTAAGGCGATTTTTGCCTCAGGACTGTTGCGTGCAATTTCAATGGCAGCGCGCAAACCCGCGCCGCCCGCACCAACAATCGCGACATCGCTTTGTATGATTTCCATAAATTGCCTCTCTTGTTTATATATTGTGTCGCTATTGTATCAGACTTACTAAAAAAATATAGATTGTTTGTGATGTTTTCCTATTAAAGCAAATTGAAATCGCCAATCCGCCTGATTTGTCTTCTGATAAAATATTGCCTTTTATTAGGCGGGAATAAAATGAAATTTACTTATCTAGCGCTTGTTGCTTGCGCTTTCTGCCAAGTGCAGGCACAGAATTACCAATATGAAGGCATTAATAGCGAGCCCAGCTGGAAAGAGCATATCGGCGGTGCTTGGGAGAAGGGGACTCTGCGTTTTCGCACCAGCGTGTACACCGTGCATTACAATCCTAAACCCGAGCATAACAACCACCAAAAACTCATTAGTGTGGAATATATCCGTCCTGACGACTGGCTGGTCGGTCTAGCGATTTTTCGCAATTCTTTCGGACAGCCGACACAATATGTATATCTCGGCAAAGACTGGACCTTATGGCAGCCGACTCCCGATTGGCGGCTGCGCGGCACGCTGACCGCCGGTCTGATTCACGGCTATAAAGACGAATACAAAAACAAAATTCCTTTCAATAATTTAGGTATTGCCCCTGCCATCCTGCCTATACTGGGCTTGCAATACAAAAATATCTTTCTTGAAGCGCATTTCTTTGCCACTGCCGGCGTGATGAGCACGGTGGGTTTTACTTATGATTTGGATAAATAAGATGAAAACAATCAGAAAATCTAGCAAATTGGATAATGTCTGCTACGACATCCGCGGTCCTGTTCTTGCCGAAGCCCAGCGTTTGGAGCGTCAGGGACACCGCATCATCAAACTCAATATCGGCAACCCCGCCCCTTTCGGCTTTGATACGCCGAGCGAAATCGTCGAAGACATCATCTCCAATATCCCTAAAGCGCAAGGCTACTCTGATTCTAAAGGCATCTTTGCCGCGCGTAAAGCCGTCGTCCATGAAACCCAGCGCATCGGCTTAAAAGGCGTCAGCGTTGACGACGTCATCATCGGCAACGGCGTTTCCGAACTCATTATGATGTCGATGCAGGCCTTGTTGGAAAACGGCGACGAAGTACTGGTACCGATGCCTGATTATCCGCTGTGGACAGCGTCTATCCGCTTAAGCGGCGGCAATGCCGTACATTATCTCTGCGACGAAGAGAACGGCTGGCTGCCGGATTTGGAAGACATCCGCAGCAAAATCAGCGCGCGAACCAAAGCCATCGTCATCATCAATCCCAATAATCCGACCGGTGCGGTGTACAGTCCGGAAATCCTAAAAGCCATCGCCGCCCTTGCAGAAGAACAGGGATTGATTGTATTTGCCGACGAAATCTACGAAAAAATCATCTATGACGACGCCGTGCATCATCCGATGTCGCTCTTTGTCAACAACACCCTCTGCGTAAGCTTCAATGGCATGTCCAAGGCTTACCGCGCGGCGGGTTTCCGCGCCGGCTGGCTGGTATTTAGCGGCAATACCCAAATGGCGCACAGCTACATCGAAGGCGTGGAAATGCTCTCTTCCATGCGTCTGTGCGCCAACGTCATGGCGCAATACGGCATTCAAACCGCTTTGGGCGGCTATCAAAGCATCAATGATTTGGTCGCGGAAAACGGGCGTTTGCACGAGCAGCGCGATCAAATGTACCGCAGCATCAGCGCCATTGAAGGACTGAGCATGGTCAAGCCGCAAGGTGCGCTCTACGGCTTCGTTAAAATGGACGTCGAACGCTTTAATATCCATGACGACGAACGCTTCATTTTGGACTTATTGCAGCAAGAACATATTCTCTTTGTTCACGGACGCGCCTTTAACTGGCATCAGTCCGACCATTTCCGCGTCGTCTTTTTGCAATATAAACGCGATATTAGCGAAGCCTGCGAAAAACTTAGACGTTTTCTTCGCAATTACCGCCAAAAATAGCCGAAAAAAATGCAAATCAGGCTTGACGAGCGCGGAGACTATCAGTAAAATGCACGCTCTCTTAGCTAGTCCCTGATAGCTCAGTCGGTAGAGCAAATGACTGTTAATCATTGGGTCGGCGGTTCGAGCCCGTCTCAGGGAGCCAAGAGTGAATTCCCGATAGCTCAGTCGGTAGAGCGACGGACTGTTAATCCGCAGGTCCCTGGTTCGAGCCCAGGTCGGGGAGCCAAATTCATCAAGCCTAAGTTGCAAAACTTAGGCTTTTTTATTGTGCATCTATTCCGCGACGATATAGTCGGAGAAGTGAAAAAGTATAGTCAAAGAATTCAAAAAGAGTTACAGTTTAAACACATCTCGCCGTACTCTCTGCGCTACCTGTTAGCAGTATTACTGTATCACTTTTTCATTTCTTTGACTATATTCCCACAAAGGCCGTCCTTGTTTAGGAAAGTACAACTGGCAACTCAAGAATCAAAGCAATGCTATTGGGGCAATACATAAGAACAAGTTGTTTGCGGTAGGGCTTTACGATTGCAGTATTAATAGTGATGTATTTCATTGTTGGGTAGAAG
>NZ_JBXGGR010000081.1:0-4373 GCF_056855035.1 Suttonella sp. | reverse complement strand
CTTAACTCTTTGCTGATATAGCCTCTATCCCCAACCAACAATCCAAACAGTTTGTTTGCCATTTGTCGTAAGCCTTTACGGTCATCAACATTGCCTGGCCTTAGGCAGAAATTGACTCGCTCTCCTACATGATTAAACACTACATGAAGTTTGAATCCATAGAACCAACCCATGCTGCTTTTGCCACGTTGAGCAATGTTTTTAAACACTTTATGCCTATGAATTCGACGATTGTGGCAAACAGATAAGATGGTGGAATCCACATTGCCATTTCGCTGGCGACATTGGTAACCGACAAGCCGATGACGATAATCACAGGCCCGATGACCACCGGCGGCAAGCAGTCCGAACATGGTACCGCCCATGCCCCATTCATTGAGTGCGTAAATAATCGGGGCGATAAAAGTGAAAGAGGAGCCTAAAAAAATCGGCACTTTCTGCTTGGTCAATAATTGAAACAGCAAAGTACCGATACCTGCGCCGAGTAGCGCCATCGAAGAATTAAGCCCTGTGAGCAACGGGACGAGAACCATAGCGCCGAAAGCGACGAACAGAATTTGCGCGCCGGCGACAGCCTGTTTAAGTGTTTGCATAAGTATTCCTTTTGCTAAAAAGCGCTCGCCTTCCTGCAATGTTGTGACGGAATTTGTAGAAAGGCGGTAAATTATAGCGGTTTGCTGACAAAAAAGGGCAGTTTTTCATTGAGCATAAGGCTAGGCATCATCGGTATTTCAGGCTATGATAGCCACCTTTTTTATAAATAGAGTAAGACCATGTTCCGCTATGTTATTCGGCGCTTATTCGTTGCTGTGCCGACTTTGCTTATTATCATCACGATGGCATTTTTCATGATTCGGGTCGCCCCAGGCGGACCTTTTGATATGGAACGCACCTTACCGCCTGAAATTAAAGCTAATCTTAATGCTATGTATCATTTGGACGAACCGCTGTGGCAGCAATATCTGCGCTATTTGGGCAGTATTGTGCAGGGCGATTTCGGACCTTCTTTCCAATATGCCGACCGCACGGTAACGGAACTCATCGGCTACGGTTTTCCCGTCTCGATGAAACTCGGCTTAACCGCCGTATTGATTGCCGTGATCATCGGCTGCCTGCTGGGCACAATTGCCGCTATCCGCCAAAACAGCGCGATTGATTATTCCGTGATGACCGCCGCCATGACGGGCATTACTATTCCTAATTTCGTGGTTGCGCCCCTGGTGATTTTGATTTTTGCCGTTTATTTGGGCTGGCTGCCGGCAGGCGGCTGGGGCAATTCATGGAAGCAAATGGTCTTGCCGGTGCTGACCTTAGCTTTGCCGCAAATTGCCTATATCTCGCGTCTGATGCGCGGCTCGATGATTGAAGTCTTGCGCGCCAATCACGTCCGCACCGCGCGCGCCAAAGGATTATCCGAAATGCGGGTCATCTTGCGCCATTGCTTAAAACCGGCATTGATGCCGGTCGTCAGCTATCTGGGTCCTGCCTGCGCAGGGGTACTGACCGGCTCGGTAGTTATCGAACAGATTTTCGGCATTCCCGGCATCGGACGCTATTTCGTCCAAGGCGCGCTCAATCGGGATTACACCCTTGTGCTGGGCGTGGTCGTTTTTTACGGAGCCCTGATTGTGCTGTTTAATTTATTAGTCGATTTGGCTTATGCCTATCTTGACCCTAAAGTGAGATTGTCATGAATCATAGTGAAAGCTTGTTACAACACGCGCTGCGCCGCTTTTTTTCCAACAAAGCAACGGTTGCCGCGCTGATTTTGCTGATTGCCTTAGTATTATTGGCAATCCTAGGACCGTATTTGCGCCCCTATGAAATCGATGAAATTTTTTGGGATGCTTTTCAAGCACCACCTTCTATAGAAAGCGGACATTGGTTCGGCACCGATGCCAACGGGCGGGATTTATTTGTCCGTACCTTATACGGCATGCGGATTTCGCTCTTGGTCGGACTCTGCGCTACCAGCGTCAGCTTATTAATCGGTGTTAGCTACGGCGCGATTGCCGGCTATGCCGGCGGACGTACCGACAGCATCATGATGCGGGTCGTCGATGTTCTGTATTCCATGCCCTTTATGTTCTTTGTGATTTTGCTGATGGTCTTTTTCGGACGCAATATCTTTTTGATGTTTGCCGCCATCGGCGCGGTGGAATGGCTTACCATGGCGCGGATTGTACGCGGTCAGGCAATCAGTTTGCGGCATAAAGAATTTGTGCAGGCGGCGGAAGTCTTAGGCGTGCCGACCGGCGCGATTCTGCGCCGCCATATTGTGCCGAATACGCTCGGCACGGTCGTCGTCTATGTAACGCTGACCATTCCTTTGGCGATTTTGACCGAAAGTTTCCTGAGCTTCTTGGGCTTGGGCGTGCAAGAACCCATGACCAGTTTGGGCGTGCTGATTTCTGAAGGCGCCAAGCAGATGGAAAGCGCGCCGTGGCTGCTGGTCTTCCCTGCGCTATTCCTTGCCGCGATGCTGTTTTGTTTTAATTTTATCGGCGACGGACTACGCGACGCCTTCGACCCTAAGGAGCGTTAAGATGTCGCTATTACGCGTTGAAAACCTCGACATTACCTTCCGCCAAGCGCGCCATCACGTGCATGCCGTGCGCGGCGTATCTTTCAGCGTCAATAAAGGTGAAACCCTTGCACTGGTCGGAGAAAGCGGCAGCGGCAAATCCGTAACTTCTTTATCGATTGTGCGCTTATTACCTGAAAATACCAGCGTTTATAGTCCTGAAAGCCGCATTGAATTTGACGGACTGTCTATTTTGGAAGCCGGCAACGAGCAATTGCGTGCCTTGCGCGGCGGACGCATCGGCATGATTTTCCAAGAGCCGATGACCTCGCTGAATCCCTTTATGAAAATCGGCGAGCAACTCTGCGAAGCCCTTGCCGCGCATCAGAAAAACATGAGCAAAAGCGCGCAATGGCAGCGTGCTGAAGAAATGCTGGGCAAAGTACGCATTCCCGAGCCGGCGCGCCGCCTCAAGCAATATCCGCATGAACTCTCGGGCGGACAATTGCAGCGCGTAATGATTGCCATGGCGCTGATTAACGATCCCGATTTGCTGATTGCCGACGAACCGACCACCGCTCTTGATGTGACCATTCAAGCGGAAATACTGGATTTGCTGAAACAGTTGCAGCAAGAAATGGGCATGGCGATTATCTTCATTACCCATGATTTGGGACTGGCGGAGCATTATGCCGACAGCGTCTGCGTGATGCGCTTGGGCGAGATTTTAGAACGCGGCAATATCAAAAGCGTTTTTGCTTATCCGCAGCATGAATACACCAAAGAGCTGATTAATGCCGTGCCCAAAGGCATGAAGCAACCGGTAGCGGCGGATGCCGGCGTTTTATTGCAGGCGGATCGTCTGCAAGTGCAATTTGTGACCGAGCGGCATTTTTTCGGCAAAGCCAAAACGCATTTTCATGCCGTTGATGATGTCAGCCTGTCGCTTAAGCAAGGCGAAACCTTAGGCATTGTGGGCGAAAGCGGCAGCGGCAAATCCACGCTGGGCAAAGCGATTATGCAAATGCTGGATTATCAGGGCAATGTGGCATTTGAGGGACAGGATATCCGCAGTTTGGATGGCAAAGCCGCCAAGCATTTGAAAGCGGATATGCAAATGGTCTTCCAAGACCCTTTCGGCTCCCTGTCGCCGCGCCTGACTGTCGGGCAGATTATCGGCGAAGGCTTATTAGTTCATCGCCCCGAACTCAGCGGCAAACAGCGGCGCGAACAAGTGGCGGCAATGCTGAGCGAAGTGGCGCTTTCGCCCGATATGATGAACCGCTATCCGCATGAATTTTCCGGCGGACAAAGACAGCGTATCGCCATTGCGCGCGCCATCATCGTGCAGCCGAAATTTGTATTGCTGGACGAACCGACTTCCGCGCTGGACCGCTCCATTCAAGTGAAAGTCGTGGAACTCTTGCGCGGTTTGCAGCAAAAATACGGTCTTAGCTATCTCTTTATCAGTCATGACCTTGCGATAGTGCGCGCTATGAGCGACCGCGTGATTGTGATGCAAAAAGGCAAAGTCGTTGAAACTGGCAGCGCGGAACAAATCTTCCATCAGCCGCAAAGTGAATATACGCAGCGCCTTATCAATGCGGCATTTGATTTGTAATCGTGCAGCGTGAAATATCATGAAATAAGGCGGAAAATGTCCGCCTTATTTTTTGTCATGTGTTTTTGTGAAAAGGCGTCTGATTAACGCCGCTCGGCTAACAAAGCCTCAATTTCGCGGATTTCTTTCGGCACATCGGCAGTGGTTACTTCGGCTTCGCCTTCGGTAATGATAATGTCGTCTTCAATACGGATGCCGATGCCGCGCCAAGATTCCTCAATCGTTGTA
>NZ_JBXGGR010000108.1:0-2534 GCF_056855035.1 Suttonella sp. | reverse complement strand
GCTGATGCAAGCCCTGCCATTTCAGCCTGCCTATGCACGCATCGACGGACTGATTCAAGAAGATAATGCCTTTATTTGCAATGAAATCGAGCTGATAGAGCCGGCATTGTATTTGCCGCCGGAACGCATCGGAGAGGCGGCAAAACTCTTGCTAAAGTAACACTGTGAATACATGAGAATATCGTAAAGTTATCTAAATATATTCCACAGATTTATTCGGTTATACTCAAACCTCTTTCACACAAACCTAATGGAGAATATATGGGTACAGGTATTATCGGCATGATCGTCATCGGTTTCTTAGCTGGTCTGATTGCACGCGCGATCAAGCCTGGCAATGACAAATTAGGATTTTGGATGACCACGGGCTTAGGCATCGCAGGTTCCTTTGTTGCCGGCTTTCTCGGCTCAAGTCTAGGCTTATATCGCCAAGGCGAACCGGTCGGTTTTATCGCCTCCGTTATCGGCGCAATTATCATCTTGGTCGTATTTAGCATGATCGGCAAAAAAAAATAATCTTTCATCGCCGCAAAGCCTGCCGCCGCAGGCTTTTTTTATGCGCGCAATTCCTCTACTATAGACCGCCCTCAATCGCTAAAAAAACAAAAACAGGATACACATGCAAGCACGCGCCTTTTGCAAAATGCACGGATTGGGCAATGATTTCGTCATACTGGACTGCCGCCGGCAAGCCTTTGATTGGACAAGCGCAGAAATTCTCTCCCTTGCCGACCGCTACCGCGGCATCGGCTTTGACCAATTGCTGATTATCGAAAACCCCCGCCATCCGCAAGTCGATTTCACCTACCGCATCTTCAATGCCGACGGACAAGAAGTCGAACACTGCGGCAACGGCGCGCGCTGCTTCGCCAAATACCTGCGCGACAAGCAACTATTTGATTTCTCGCGCCCTGTACGCGTTGCCGTCAAACGCGGCATCATTGAAATCCGCCACATGGGGCAAATCGAAGGCAAAGACGAATTCTGCGTCGATATGGGCGTGCCCGACTTCACGCCCTTTACCGCCGCCCAAAACAGCGAACTCTACCAAAGCATCGGCGAACAGACATTCGGCATCGTCTCCATGGGCAATCCCCATGCCGTCTGCGAAATCGACGACAGCACGACAGCAGAAGTCGCGACAATCGGCAGCGCCCTGCAAAAACATCCGCTCTTTCCCGAGCAAGTCAACGTAGGCTTTATGCAAATCATTGACGAACATCATATTAAACTGCGCGTTTTTGAACGCGGCGTCGGCGAAACCCAAGCCTGCGGCACAGGCGCTTGTGCCGCAGCCGCCGTCGGCATTGCCCGCGCCGTACTGCGCTCGCCCGTGCGCGTCGAACTCAAAGGCGGCAGCCTGCGCATCGATTGGGAAGGCAAAAATCACGCGCTATTGATGAGCGGCGCGGCAGAAAGCGTCTTTGAAGGACAATTGCCCGCCCGCGCATGAGCATTGACAAATACTGCGATTTCTTGCGCTTTGAACGCGAACTGGCGCCCCTGAGCATCGCCACCTACCGCCGCCTGCTCGAACAAGCCGACCGGCATTTTGAACACAGCCTCATCCAACAAAACAGCCATACCCTGCAAAGCTACCTCAACCGACTGCGCCGCCAAGGCATCGCCGCCAACACTCTCATCCAGCACCGCGCCGCCCTGCGCGGCTACTTCGACTGGCTCAAACGCCAAACCCTGCGCGCAGACGACCCCAGCCTCGCCCTCGTCGTACCGAAAATACAAAATAAAATCCTGCCCAAAACCCTCAGCCCCGACCAAATCCGCCAATTATTGAAAGCGCCTGATACCGAGGCACCGGCAAGTGAATGGCGCAACCACGCCCTCTTTGAACTCATCTACAGCAGCGGACTGCGCCTTGCCGAAGTCGCCGCCCTCAACGCCGCCCCATTCTCGCCACCGCCTGACGAACTCGTCATACTCGGCAAAGGCGGCAAAGAAAGGCGGATTTTCATCGGCAGACAAGCGCAAACCGCCCTGCAACATTGGCTCAAACTGCGCCTGCAATGGCTTAAAAACCCTACCGAAACCGCCCTCTTCCTCAACCAAAGAGGCACGCGTCTGAGCAAACGCAGCATCGAAAAATTGCTAGAACAACATGCCGCCCGCCGCCTAAACGGCATACACGTCAGCCCCCACATGCTGCGGCACAGCTTCGCCAGCCATGTGCTGCAATCCTCCGCCGACATCCGCGCCGTGCAAGAAATGCTGGGACACAGCGACCTCTCCACCACCCAAAAATACACCCATCTCGATTTTCAGCATCTGGCAAAAATCTACGACCAAGCGCACCCGCGCGCACGCAAAAAAAAACCAAGACGGCGAATAAACAAAGCCTTGCCACCAGTCCCGTTTTAGACAATTCACAGAAAAACTATAGTCAATTCAAACCAAAGTAGTACGATAATCTATTCTCTACCGTCTTAAATTCTGACAAATGGCTTCTCAACCATTGCTTGATATTAGCCCACGTCTTTTCAATGGGATTTAACTCCGGAGAGTAAGGCGGTAGCGCT
>NZ_JBXGGR010000106.1:0-14132 GCF_056855035.1 Suttonella sp. | reverse complement strand
CGTTCAGAGAAGGGATTTTTGTTGAATCTGATTTCTGGATTAACGGCATATTGCTTGTTTGCGTATAAGCCGCAGATGTTTGGGAAGAATGCTTTGGCGGCTGCTAAATAGAGGGGGCTTATCCCGAACTCAGGTTAGTATTATTCTTACCAAAATTAATATATAAAAATGTACATTTTTTTGAATTAAATTGACTACATTGCCGCAAATATCTATTGCTGAATAAGAAATAAGTTAACATATAATTGCAAATACAAGGCTCTTAGAGCTCAGGCATATGAAATCTGCACCGATTTCATATCATCTATTAATCGCAAATCTATTGTTAAAAAATAATATAAACCATCTTTAATATTTCAAATAAATTTTCTCTATTTTTTTTGCAATAAAGTTACAATAACTTGTTAAAACACTGTACAATTACTAAAGAAGTTGAGCAACTTCTATAAATTCCCTTAAACAAATGAGAGGTCAACATGTTAAAAAACAACAACAAACTAGCCGTTTTTATCTTGGGTGTCGCCGTCGGCGCCGTTGCGGTCAGCGTCATGCGCACAGCCAGCTTCAAAAAAGCCTGCGCAAAAACCTTAGGTGCAAGCATGCGATTAAAAGAAGAAGCCGCGGCTTTTATCGAAACAGTTAAAGAAGATGCGCAAGATATCGTTGCCGAAGCTGAATACCATAAAGATTCTAAATAAATGACTGTCGGAAGAGGAGCAATCCTCTTCCGATTTTTATTTATTGTTCTGTCAGCAAGGATTCATTATGCAGTTTAAAATCGTTCATCAAATTCCTAATCGCTTAAGATTAAGATATGCCAAACAATCTTTAAGCGCCAAACAGGCAATGTTGGCGCAAATTCTGGTTTCCCATCAAGAAGGGATTGATTTTATAGAATTTAACCCGTTAACAGGCAGTATTTTAATAAAATATTCGGAAATCTCTCAAGAACAAGCCTTGTCCTATATCAGCGCGCTGAATAAAAGCTATTTCGAAGATGAAGAATTATTATCCGGCATTCACGAACCCACTGCAAAAACCACCTTATTTGAAAGCATCTTATCTATGGGCGTCGGCATTTTATTCAAACGTTTGATGCCGCTGCCCCTTCGCCGCCTGTTTATTATTCAAGGAATGTTGCCCAGACTGCAAGAAGGATTGAAAGCTGTTGGAAAAAAGAAGTTTTTTTGCGCCGATACTTTAGATAGCGCCGCATTAAGCCTGTCTTTTTTATCCGGCAATATCAACACGACGGGCTCCATTCTCGCATTATTAAATATGAGTGAAATTATTGAAGACTATATCAGCCGAAAATCTTACGATAGTCTTACTCAATCTTTATTGCTCACCAATCAATCCGCGCAATTACTCCGTGATAATGAAGAAATCACGGTTGACGTGCAGACTTTAAAAATCGGCGACAAAATCATTGTCCGCGCCGGCTGCATTATCCCGGTCGACGGCATTGTGATTGACGGCGAAGCTGAAATCAATCAATCTTCGATGACCGGAGAAAGTTTGCCTGTAAACAAAAAAGTCGGCAATATCGTTTTTGCCTCCAGCTTCGTGGAAGAAGGAGAAATTATTATTGAAATAAGCGCCTGCGGCGGACAAACCAAAGTAAGCAAAATTATTGATATGATTGACCGCTCTCAATCATTAAAAGCCGCTTCGCAAATCCGCGCCGAAAGACTTTCCGACAGCCTTGTGTTTTATAATTTCTTGCTCGCCGCCTGCACTTATTTATTTACTAGAAACTTTACTAAAGCCGCCTCTACTTTATTAGTAGATTATTCCTGTGCCATGAAATTATCCGCTCCTATTTCCGTATTAGCCGCCATGAGAAGCTGCGCAGAATTAGGCATAGTCGTTAAAGGCGGGAAATTTTTAGAAAATTTAGCGCAGGCAGATACCATTATTTTTGATAAAACAGGAACCTTAACCCAATCAACGCCGACTGTAAAAGAAATAATCTGTTTTAATCAATATGAAGAAAAAGAAGTGTTGAAAATTTCCGCTTGTTTGGAAGAACATTTCCCGCATTCTTTAGCAAGAGCAGTTGTGCAGGAGGCAGAAAAAAGAGACATCAGCCATCCGGAAGAGCATACGAAAGTTTCTTATATTGTGGCGCACGGCATTTCCTCGTCCATGAATAATAAAAAATTACTCATTGGTTCTGCGCATTTTATTTTTGAAGACGAAGCGGTTCCTTTAACAGAAGAAATCCAATCCCATATCGATTATCTTAATCAGACGGGCTATTCTAAACTTTTTTTAGCCATCGACGGAGAATTAGCGGGCATTATCGTCATTGAAGATCCGATTCGGGAAGAAGCCGCCGATGTGATTCGCGAATTAAGGCAACTCGGCATTCAAAATATTATTATGCTGACTGGCGACAGCGAAGCGACGGCAAAAATCATCGCCCATCATGTCGGGATAACAGAATATTATGCGCAGACTTTGCCGGATGACAAAGTCACCTTTGTTGAACATTTACAAAAAACCGGTAATAAAGTTATTATGGTCGGCGACGGCGTCAACGATTCTCCCGCGCTTTCCGCCGCGTCCGTCGGCATTGCGATGGGGCAATCTTCTTCCATCACTTCTGAAACCGCAGATATTTTATTGCCGGATAACGGCATTCAAACCTTGCCGATGTTGAGAAAAATTTCAATCAATTTAATGAATAGAATGAAAACGAATAATCAGCTGATTGTCGGCATTAATACTTCATTGATTTTTGGGAATTTAAGCGGTCGATTACAAACCAATACTGCCGCATTCGTTCATAACGGAAGCACTTTCGCAATCAGTTTGGCGTCCATGCGCGGTTTATATAAAAAGGTAAGATAAATAATATGCAAATTTCAAGCTATTTTCCGGGCAGAATTCGTTTAAGAGCGCATGTTTTAAAGCAAGATGAAGAGATTTCTCTTGCTTTTGTTAAAGCATTTGAATCCTGTGATTTTGTCAATAAGGTTGAATATAATCCAAATACGGGAAGCATATTGCTTCTCTATGACCATAAACTATTAAACATGGAAAAATTAAAACTTTTAGAAGTCGAATTGAAAGAGTTAAAGACATTATGCGAGGAATATTGTTTAGAAAATAAGAGCAAAATTTTAGATAAGATTTCTCGTTTAGTCAGAGATTTATAAACATCATTCAAACCGCATAAAAAAGTCCGCCGTGCAGCGGACTTTTTTATTGCCTGTTATCGGTTTAACCCGTGTTGCGCAGTCCTGCCGCAATGGCATTGATGGTGCGCAGGAGCGGATTGTTGATGTCGGCGCGACTTTGCTCGTCCAAATCTTGGGCGCGGCTGCGTTGCAGGAGCTCGATTTGGATATGGTGCATGGGGTCGAGATAGGCATTGCGCCATTGCAGGGAGGTGGCGAGTTCGCTTTGCTGCGCCAAGAGGTGCGGCTGTCCGATCATGCGGTTCAGCCCCTCTGCGGTACGTGCGGCTTCGGCGCGGATGTCGTTCATGATGCGTTCGCGCAAGGCTTCGTCGCGGCAGAGTTCGCTGTAATGGGCGGCGATGTTCATGTCGGATTTGGCAAAGGCCATTTCGGTATTGCTCATAAAGGCGTTAAAGAAGGGCCATTGGCGATACATTTCATCGACTAGAGCTTGTTCTTCGGCGCTTAAATCGCTGAGCGCGCTGCCGACGCCGTACCATGCCGGCAGAGTAAAGCGCGCCATCGACCATGAAAAGACCCAAGGAATGGCACGGATGGTTTGCTTGGTCGGCGTGCCTTTTTTGCGGTGTGCCGGACGCGAGCCGATGTTAAGCAGGCTGATTTCGGCAATCGGCGTAGCTTGGGAGAAGAATTCGTAGAATTGTTCGCTGTGGTCGGTCAGGGCGCGGTAGCGTTGTTCGCAGCGGTCCGCCAGTTTGGCAATCATGCCTTCGTAGTCGCCGAGCCGTTCGGGGGCGCGCGAGAATTGTGTGGCGGTGGCTTTCAGCGCGCCGGTGATGGCAAGGGTGAGTTCATAGACGGCGGTTTCGGTATTGGCATATTTGGCGTATAAGACTTCGCCTTGCTCGGTAAATTTGATTTCGCCTTGCAGGGTGCCGGCGGGTTGAGCGGCAATGGCGTGGTGGGTGCTGCCGCCGCCGCGGCTGACGGAGCCGCCGCGTCCGTGGAAGAGGCGGGTTTGCAGTCCGTAGGAATGCGCGATTTGCGTGATGGTTTGCTGGGCGCGGTAGAGTTGCCAAGCGGAGGTCAGGATGCCGCCGTCTTTGCTGCTGTCGGAGTAGCCGAGCATGATTTCTTGGCGGCGGTCTTGTCCTTCCAATAGTTTGCGGTATTGCGTATCGGCGAAGAGTTGCGGCAGGACTTGTTCGATTGCTTTCAAATCTTCAATGGTTTCAAAGAGCGGCGCGACCGGCAGGGCGGCAAAGGGTTTGCCGTCTTCGTCAATGCCCGAGAGTCCGGCAAAGCGCATGAGCAGCAGCACTTCCAAGACGTGGCAGCCGTGGCTTGCCATTGAGATGATGTAGCTGCCGAAGGTGTCTTCGCCGCAGAGGGCGCGGAGTTCGGCAAGGGTGCGCATCAGGGCGAGCTGTTCTTGGCTTTGGGCACTGAGGTTGTCGGTGTAAATCAGCGGTGCGCCTTTATGCGCCAGCAGTTGCTGCAAAACGGCGAAGCGCTGGTCGTTGTCCAAGCTGCGGTAATCCGGCAGGTTGGGCGCTTGGTCGAAGAGGTCGCAGATGACCTCGTAATGCCAGCCCGATTCTTGGCGGATATCAAGAGAAGCAAGGTGGAAACCGCAGGTTTCAATCAGGCGGATGAGGTCGAAAATGCTGCCGTTGGCGGCGTTTTGGTCGTGGGTGTAGAGCGCATCGCGGATAAGGTGCAGATCTGCCAGCAATTCGTTCGGGTTTTGATAGGCATGAGTTTTCGCCGCCGCATCCGTACCTAGGGCGGCGATGTGTTTGCGCGTGCAGGCTAATTTGCGCCGCATGATGGCGATGAGGCGGCGGTAGGGTTCGTTGAGGTAGTCGTCAAGGTTGTATTCAAAGACTTGGGCGTCAAGCGCGCTGTCGCTTTGAATGCGGGCGCGGATGGCGGCGGGAACCGCCACGATGGTGTCGCTATGCACGAGTTGTCCGCCGAGGGCTTTGAGCAATTGGTCGTAATGCGCCAAGATAGTTTCTGCGTGCATCAGCACGGCTTGGCGCGTGGTTTCATGGGTAACGAAGGGATTGCCGTCTCGATCGCCGCCAATCCACGAGCCGAAGCGCAAAAAGCTCGGCACGCTTTCTTCGGCGAGTTCGGGGTAGATTTTGGCGACCGCGCGGTCGAAATTTCGGTAAATGCGCGGTATGGCGGCAAATAAGCTGGTGCGGAAATAGTGCAGTCCGTTGTTGATTTCATCAAATACAATCGGCTTGCGCGTGCGGACTTCGTCAGATGCCCAGAGCATGTCCAAAATGTCGCGGATTTCTGCTTCCGCCGCCGCCTGCTCGGTTTCATTGAGGTTGGCGCCGAAGCGCTCGATGCAGGCTTGGTAAATCCGCTGCAAGAGGGTCATGGTGGTACGGCGGCGCGCTTCGGTGGGATGGGCGGTAAAGACGGGTATCACGCGCAATTGCTTGAGCATGCTGTGAATGTCCTGCGGGCTGATGTTGTTTTCGCGGCATTCGCGCAGACTGCGGCGGAAGGAGCCGTACCATTCGATATTGTCTTGGTCGCGCATCAGGCGGCGGCGGTCGGCAAGCAGGCTTTCTTCGGCAAGATTGGCAAGGGAGAAATAAAGACTGAAAGCGCGGGTAACGACTTTCAGGGTCTGCGTGTCGCTGTCGGCGATTTGTTGAAACAATGCTTCAAGGGCTTCTTGACTGGGATTGAGGCGTTGCTCGATAAATCCGGTGCGCAGGCTCTCTACGGCGGCCAAGGCTTTTTCCCCATTATGTGTGCTGATGCAATCGCCCAGCAATTGTCCGAGCAAACGGATGCGTTCGCGCAAATCCGAATAATTAGAAGTCATGTTCTACCCCTGAAAATGATGAAAAGCGCATATTAGGACGCAGTTTGCGACTTTGCAATGTTTGCGCCGCACAAAGCAATTATCCGCAGTAAAGACGCATAAATCTGTTAGAATGCCGCCTTATTTTTTAGCCATTTTCGGAGGCAGTCATGAGCGAATCTTTTAAAGAGGAAGCCCTACGTTTTCATCGTTTCCCAAGTCCGGGCAAAATTTCCGTTGTGCCGACAAAAACTTTGGCGAATCAGCGCGATTTGTCTTTGGCGTATTCGCCGGGCGTCGCCTATGCCTGCGAGGCGATTCAGGAAGACCCTCTACAAGCCGATTATCTGACCTCGCGCGCCAATTTGGTGGCGGTGATTTCCAACGGCACGGCGGTGCTGGGTTTGGGCAATATCGGCGCTTTGGCAGGCAAACCGGTGATGGAAGGCAAGGGCGTCTTGTTTAAAAAATTCGCCGGCATTGATGTTTTTGATATTGAAGTCAATCAAACCGACATTGATAAATTCGTCGATATCGTCGCCAGTCTCGAGCCAACTTTCGGCGGTATCAATCTGGAAGACATCAAAGCACCCGAATGCTTTGAAATCGAACGCCGCCTGCGCGAGCGCATGCAAATCCCCGTTTTCCACGACGATCAACACGGCACGGCGATTATCTCCGCCGCCGCCTTAATCAACGCTTTGCGTTTGCAGGGCAAGAAAATCGATGAAGTGAAAGTCGTGGCTTCAGGCGCTGGCGCGGCGGGCATGGCCTGTTTGGATATGTTCTGCGTCTTGGGCGTGAAGCGCGAAAACGTCGTCGTCTGCGATTCCAAAGGCCCGATTTATGCCGAACGCGGCGACAAGCTCGATGCGCGCAAAGCGCAATATACCGCCAGCAATACCAGCGCCCGCAGCTTGGCGGAAGCCATGGTCGGCGCGGATGTCTTTTTAGGCGTTTCAAAAGCCGGCGTGGTCAATGTCGAGATGGTCAAATCGATGGCGGCAAAACCGCTGATTCTCGCCCTTGCCAATCCGGTGCCGGAAATCATGCCGCATGAAGTGCATGCGGTGCGCGATGATGCCATCGTCGCCACAGGACGTTCCGATTTCCCTAATCAAGTCAATAATGTGCTTTGCTTCCCTTATCTGTTCCGCGGTGCATTAGATGTGGGTGCGACCACGATTAACGACGAGATGCAGATGGCGGCAGTCTATGCTTTGGCGGATTTGGCGAAAGAGCCGACCGGCGAAGAAGTGGCGGCGGCTTACGGCGGCGCGAATATGGTCTTCGGCGCGGATTATGTGATTCCCAAGCCTTTCGATCCGCGTCTGATTACGCGCATTCCGGTCGCCGTTGCCGAAGCGGCGATGAAATCCGGTGTGGCGCGCCGTCCGATTGAAGATTTGGTCGCCTATGCCGAGCAATTGGGCGCATTATTCAACCGCAGCGGTTTTGTGATGAAGCCGGTATTGGAACGGGCCAAAGCCAATCCTTTGAAAGTCGCGTTTGCCGAAGGCGAAGAATTGCGCGTTTTGCGCGCGGTGGAAGCGGCGGTGCAAGAAGGCATCTGCCGTCCGATTGTGATTGGGCGGCGCCGCACAATTCTCAAGAAAATCGAGGAAAACAATCTCTCAATTAAAACCGACGGCGATTTCGAGCTGATCGAGCCGATGAACAACCCTTATTACGAAGCCTGCCACCGCGCTTATCACGAATTGCGCGGCCGCGACGGGGTCGATCCGCAGGAAGCGAAAATCCATTTGAACACGCGTCCGACGGTATTGGCGGCGATGCTGGTCAAATTAGGCTATGCCGACACCATGGTTTGCGGCACGGTCGGACGTTACGACCGCCACCTGCGCCGCGTGCGCAGCATCTTGGGCATGCAGGAAGGCTTGAGTCGTCCGGCAGCGGTCAGCATGGTCATCTCGCCCAAAGGCACGGTCTTCATCGCCGACACCCATGTGCATAACAATCCGAATGCGCAGGAATTGGCGGAAATTACCTTAGCCAGCGTAGATATGATGCAGCGCTTGGGCATTAAGCCGAAAGTCGCGCTGCTGTCGCAGTCGAATTTCGGCGATCACGGCGAATTGGACAGCTCGCAGAAAATGCGCGCGGCATTGGAATTAATCCGCCAAGCAAAACCCGATTTGGAAATCGAAGGCGAAATGCAGGCGGATGCGGCTTTGGCGGAAGAAGTGCGCAAAGCGGTTTATCCGAACAACCACCTCAGCGGCAGCGCGAATTTGCTCGTGATGCCGAATCTCGATGCCGCCAATATCGGCTACAACCTGATGAAAGTGCTGACAGACGGCAACGTAGTCGGCCCGATTTTGGTCGGCTTGGCGCGTCCTGCCATGGTGCTGACCAAAGTCGCCACCAGCCGCCGCATTTTAAACGTTGCCGCCATCGCGGTAACAGAAACCCAAGCTTATTACAAGCGTTTAGGAATTCAAGCGAAATAGTAAAGATTATGAGTGAGTTGAATATCGTACGACTGGCCGACTACAGCAAACCCGCTTTCGGCATTGACCATCACGAACTGCAGTTTTATCTGCAAGAAGACAGCGTGCGCGTAGCGCATCAGCAGAAAATCCGCCGCGTGCAGGAAAAAACCGACGCCAACGGCTGGACAATCGAACGCGAAAAACACCTCGTCCTCAACGGCGAAGGATTGGAACTGCTCTCGATTGCCGTCAACGGCAAAATCTTGGAAAGCGGGCAATACCGATACGAAAACGATTTGCTGACCCTCTTCGACGTGGCGGACGAATTTGTCTTAGAAACGGAAGTACGCATACACCCTGATGAAAACAAAGAATTATCGGGACTATACCGCTCAAACGGCATTTACTGCACCCAATGCGAGGCGCAGGGCTTTCGCCGCATATCCTTTACCTTAGACCGTCCGGACGTATTAGCGACCTACCGCGTGCGGATTGAAGGCAATAAGCAGCAAAACCCCGTGATGCTCTCCAACGGCGATTTGGAACAGCACGGCGATTTAGGCGAAGACAATTACTACAGCGTCTGGCACGACCCGCACCCCAAGCCCAGCTACCTCTTTGCATTGGTGGCGGGCGATTTGGCGCAAGTCAGCCGCCGCATCTCCACCGCCAAAGGCAAAAAAATCGAACTGCGGATTTACACCGAAGCCAAATTCATCTCGCAAACCGATTACGCCATGCAAGCCTTGGTCGATTCGATCAACTGGGACGAAAAACGCTTCAATCTCTCCTATGATTTGAACCGCTTTAACATCGTAGCGGTCAGCGACTTCAACATGGGCGCGATGGAAAACAAATCCCTCAATATTTTCAACACCAAATACATTTTCGCCGACACGGAAACTGCCACCGACGCCGATTTTCACGGCATTCAGGCGGTTATCGGACACGAATACTTCCACAACTGGACGGGCAACCGCATCACCTGCCGCGACTGGTTCCAGCTCTCTTTAAAAGAAGGTCTGACCGTTTTCCGCGATCAGGAATTCTCTTCCGACATGAACGAACGCGACATCGAGCGGATTAAAAACGTCAGCCTGCTGCGGCGCGTGCAATTTGCCGAAGACGCCGGCCCGATGCGCCATCCCGTGCAGCCGCAGGAATACGCCGCCATTGATAATTTCTACACCGCCACCGTCTATGAAAAAGGGGCAGAAATCATCCGCATGTACCACACCATTATCGGCGAAGAAGCCTTCCAAAAAGGCATGGCGCTGTACGTCGAACGCCATGACGGACAGGCGGTTCGGATTGAAGACTTCGCGCAATGTATGGAAGACGCCAGCGGCTATCCTTTCACCAAACAATTCTTTGATTGGTACACCACCGCCGGCACGCCGAAAGTCAATTTCACTTCTGCTTACAACCAGCACAACCGCCATTTCACAATCTCCGCGCATCAGGACACCTCTGCGGTCAGCCCTGCGCGCCCGCTGGTTATCCCCATCCGTTTGGCATTAATTTCCCCCAACGGACGCCAATACCGCTTTGAAGACGGCAGCTACAGCAAATTGCTGATACTCGACCAAGCGCGCGGCAGCTGGTCCTTTGAACGCGGCGAAGAAGATTTAATCCCCGTCCTGATGATGGGCTTCTCCGCGCCGGTCTATTACGAACACCATTACAGCAACGAAGAACTGGCACTTATCGTCCGCCATGCGCCGGACGGCTTCGCCCGCTACGAAGCGATGCAGATATCCTACCGCCGCCTATTCATGACCGCCCTGCAAAAACCGCTGAAAACCAAAGACCATGCCAAAGACGTGGCGGAAATGATGATCAAAGTATTGGGCAATGAAAAATTCAGCGCCGGCGAAAAAGCCCTGCTCTTGGCATTGCCGAGCCTCGACAGCCTCCTGCCCTATCTGGAAGCCCCGATCGACATGGACAAAGCGGTCGAAGCCTATGAACGCATCCTGCGCATCATCGCGCTGAAAATGCGCCGCACATGGTCGGATTATCTGGAAAACGACAAAGAAGAAACCCAAGCCAAATTCAACGTCCGCGATGCCGGCATACGCGCCCTGCGCGCCGTGGCTTGGCGCGCATTGGCGGTCTTTGAAGACGACAGCATGGGCGAACGCCTTGTCAAATACTATCAGGAAGCCCAATGCATGACCGAGCGCGTCAATGCCCTCGACGCCCTGATGATGCGTGCCGACAAATACCGCGAACAAGCCTTAGCGGACTTCCGCAAACGCTTCGCCGAACAACCCTTAGTCATCGACAAATGGTTCGCCCTGCAAGCCAAAGACAGCAGTACGGGCGCATTAGAGCGCATTGCCGCTTTAGCTGAGCGCGAAGATTACTACATCGGTAATCCGAACCGCTTCCGCGCCCTCATCGCGCCGCTTACGCAAATGAACCCTGCCATCTTCCACCAAGCCGACGGCGCAACTTACCGCTTCGTCTGTGCGCAAATCCGCCGCATCATCCTGCAAAATCCGCAATTGGCGGCGCGTTTATTAGGCGCATTCAGCAGCGTCAGCAAACTGGACGAGCAAAGAAAAACCCTCGCCCGCCAAGAGCTCGGCGCATTGGCAGGCATTGAAGGCTTGAGCGTGGACGTGCGCGAAGTACTCGAACGCCTCTTGAACGGACTCAAATCATGAGCACAGCGCGTGCTGCTTGGCTGCCGGGACAGGCCGTCTATCCCGATACCGCAGCGCGCGAACTCATTGAAGCCGCGGCGCAGCTTGCCTTCGGCGACGCGCAGGAAGAGGGTGACGAACGCACAAAAATCCTCACCCAACTGCTCGTCGAACTGCGCGGCGACGCCACCCTTGTCAGCGCCGGCATCTTAGTTACCGGTTGGCGCGCCAAACGCATCAAAGCCGAGCAAGTACAGGAAAGCTGCGGCGACATCGTCCTAACCCTCTTGCGCGGTCTTGACGATTTGGCACTAATCGACCATCTGCACGACCGCGACCAAAGCGATTTGGAACAACTGCGCAAAATGCTGCTGGCAATGGCAAGCGACATGCGGGCGGCGATATTAAAACTCGCCCTGCAAGTCGTCGCCATGCGCCTCATCCATCAATACGACAATGCCGGCAAACAGCGTCTGGCTCTGCAAACCCGCGATTTATTCGCCCCGCTGGCAAACCGCCTCGGCATCGCCCAGCTCAAATGGGAGCTGGAAGACAGCGCATTGCGCATCCTCGAGCCCGATATCTATCAGGAAATATCCACCGCCCTAGAACAAAAACGCGTAGATCGCGAACGCTATATCCAGCGCGTCATCGCCGAACTGACCTTCCAACTGCAACAGGCGGAAATCCCCATTCAGCGCATCTACGGACGCGTAAAACACATCAATTCCATCTATCAGAAAATGAAGCGCAAAGGGCTTCGCTTCGAGCAAGTCAACGACATCCGCGCCGTGCGCGTGGAAGTGGAAAGCGAGAGCGAATGCTATCAAGTCCTGTCGGTCGTCAATGAAATGTGGCAGCCAGTAGCGGAAGAATTTGACGACTACATCGCCAACCCCAAAGCCAACGGCTATCAATCCCTGCACAGCACCCTCATCGGACCCGACAAACGCACGCTGGAAGTGCAAATCCGCACCCGCAAAATGCACGAACGCGCCGAATTAGGCGTAGCGGCGCATTGGAAATACAAAGAAAAAGGCGTGCGCCACAGCAAACAATTCGAACAGCAAATCGAATGGCTGCGCCGCCTGCTCGAAGGCAAAGGCGACGAAGGGCGCGGCGACCTCGTCTTCGACCAATTCCGCAACGAAGCCTTCCGCGAACGCGTCTATGCCGTTACCCCGCAAGGACGCGTCGTCGATCTACCCGAAGGCGCCACCCCGCTGGACTTCGCCTACCATGTGCATACCCAGCTCGGACACCGCTGCCGCGGCGCAAAAATCAACGGCAGCATCGTACCGCTGACCACCGCGCTTAAAAACGGCGACAGCGTCGAAATCCTCACACAAAAAGAACCCAATCCCAGCTGGGACTGGCTTTCAGACCATTTAGGCTATCTGCAAAGCGGGCGCGCCAAAGCCAAAGTGCGCAGCTACTTCAAAAAGCAGGCCAAAGAAAAAAGCATCGAACTCGGCAAAGAAATGTTGCTGCGCGAATTACGCCGCCTAAGCATCGACAACCACGGCGACCTGACGGAAATCGCCAAAAAATTCAACGTCCACAGCGAAAACGACTTATTTGCCGGCATCGGCTTCGGCGATTTGAACCTGCTTACCGTCGCCCATGAAATCGCCGCCCGCCAGCAAGCACGCCAACCGCAAGAGCACCTCAGCCTCAACGAACGCCTTGCGCGCATCCCGCTCAAAGCCGCACGTAAAGCGCGCAGCGGCAATGTGGAAATCGACGGCGTGAAAGACCTCATGGTCAACTTCGCCACCTGCTGCCAACCCGTGCCGCCCAGCGCCATCATCGGCTTCATCACCCAAGGTCGCGGCATCAACATTCACCGCCGCGACTGCCAAAACATCGAACATCTGGGCAAAGTCCACCCCGAGCGGATAATCGACGTACGCTGGAGAGACAATGAAAGCGGCAGCTACGCCATTGATTTGGCGATACTCGCCTTTGACCGCCCGCACATCCTGCGCGACATTTCGCAAGTCGTGGCGAATGAACGCATCCCCATTTTGCACGTGGACATGAAACACAATCAGCGCCACCAATTGGAAGGACGCTTTACGCTAGAAATCGCCGATATGGCGCAACTCTCACGTCTCATCGACCGCCTTTTGCAAACCAAAGACGTCGCCGAAGTCCGCCGCCTGCAAAAATAGTCGGATACTTGTATCGGACATCGCTTAAAAATAGAAAATTGTCGGATTCAAACATCCGACCTGCCGCTAATTCCGATATATGGAGAGAGTATTCCGACAATTTATTATATTCAAATATAGAAAGAAAAATATTTTCACAAGCATTATTAGGGAAAATAAAATAAGACCAGCACAGAAGTGAGAAATTTAGGGTTCAATTCCCCTCTGTGGTAACTCACCCGGCTGACCTATCGGAAAATGATTCTAGGTTAAAAATCTAATTACGTCAATATGGTCGAAGAACTGAAAAAGTGACACAAAATATCAAGCTGCGAGCGTTATAGAGAGTACAGCAAAATGAATTAAAACTGTAACTCTTTTTGAAATCTTTGACTATAATCTGCATCTGCACAAGAAAAACAAAATGTTAAATGCTAGAGTGAGTAATTTCTTGCCCACCCATCCTTATATACTCGAAGAATTGAAAAAGCGACACAAGTTGGCGAGTTACAGGTGGCACAGAGAGTATGTCAAAGTAAGTCGAAACTGTAACTCTTTTTAAATTCTTTGACTATATCTTTCCACATGTGTGGATAAAAACGTATTATGCACACAAAAACCAAACAGAGCAGGAAATTGAGCCCACCCTATGCTTGCTTAAATTATTTGAGATAGGAAAGCTCAAATTCCTCCCCATTCCATTCACTCAGATGAGCGTTAATTATTTTTACAAACTCAATAGGATCTAGGGTCTGTTGACAATCATCTTAAGGTCATAATGGTTGCAGCGAGGTAAATGTTTGCTGCAAAGGAGCTGTCTGTTTTCTCCGAACGCATGGCTATCTTCTTAAACTCCTTTAAATCACAGAAAAAATTTTCTACCAAATGGCGCC
>NZ_JBXGGR010000101.1:0-6780 GCF_056855035.1 Suttonella sp. | reverse complement strand
ATTTAACGGTGTAAGCAAAAATTTCGAATGGCATTTGAAAGAATGCGAATGGCGCTGGAAGCAGAGTATTGATGATTTAGAAAAACATTTATGGTCGCTTCTGCAATAAATTATACCAATCACTCTGCTAGTCTAGAGCCTATCTTATTATCTTCAAGACAAAATCCCTTTCTCATCTCTTCTTATTCCTCGATTAATCCTGCAAAAAAAACGGCAGCATTGCCTAAACTTATTTCTCATTTGATTAGGCTGCTTATCAAGCATAAATTTCAAACGCATGAATAGACGGATAAGCATGAGAAGACGCATCAAGCAAAGCATTATCCGAGAAGCGCTTTGTGAGAACATACGTCCGATATGGGATTTTTATAGTCGAAGAATTGAAAAAACATTACGGTGTTGGCTCGCCGTATGCTCCGTGCTGCCCGCGACTCGGCGTCTTGTAGTACTTTTCCACCTCTCCGAGATACAAGACGGGATTACAAAAGATGTAAAACGAATTATAGTCGGAGAAGTGGATAAGTACTACAAGACGGCGAACTGCAGGCAGTACAGAGCGTTCGGCAAGGCGAACCAAATCCGTAATACTTTTTCAATTCTTTGACTATAAGACCTTATTATTGCGATTAATCGACCATACAAACATCTCAAAATAAACCGCAGGAATGATCGGATGATGTAAAGAATTTTTAAGACAGAAATAAAAAACCCCTAAAGGGGCATTCATAAATGGGGTGGATAATGGGACTCGAACCCACGACCTCCGGAATCACAATCCAGCGTTCTAACCAACTGAACTATATCCACCATTGATTTACTTGATTCTTCACCGATTTGCTGGCGCACCCGGCAGGGCTCGAACCTGCAACCTACGGCTTAGAAGGCCGTTGCTCTATCCAGTTGAGCTACGGGCACATAAGATAAAGCATTCTTTGATGGTCGGAGTAGAGGGATTCGAACCCCCGACCCCCTGGTCCCAAACCAGATGCGCTACCAAACTGCGCTATACTCCGTTTCAAAGAAGTGCGCATTTTATAGATGCGCACCAAATGCGTCAATATTTTTTTTCGCTATCTGCAAATATTTTTCTATCTCTATGTTTTAAAAAGATACCCAGCGCACCATTTGCGGCACAAATGCCAGAATCACGAGCATCAGCAGTTGCAAGGCGATGAAAGGAATCACGCCTTTGTAAATGTCGGCGGTTTTCACGCTTATCGGTGCAACGCCGCGCAGGAAGAAGAGGGCAAAGCCGAAAGGCGGCGTGAGGAAGCTGGTTTGCAGGTTAATCGCCACCATAATCGCAAACCATACGGGATCCACGTCCATTTGGAAGAGAATCGGCGCGACAATCGGGATAACGATAAAGACGATTTCAAAATAGTCTAAAACAAAGCCCAGCAGGAAAATCACAAACATCACCACAAAAATTGCGCCGATTTTGCCGCCGGGCAGATTAGACAGCCAATGCTCAATCAGCAAATCGCCGCCATAGGCGCGAAATACCAATGAAAATAATGAAGCGCCAATCATGATTAAGAAGACCATGGCGCTGATTTGCAGGGTTTCGCGCGGTACGTCAATCAACCAGCGCAGAGAGCTTGGTACGCCGTTTTTTCTATCGACCAAATAGCGGACAAAGGCAATGACTAATGCGCCGAATGCGCCGATGCTGGCAGCTTCGGTCGGCGTGGCAAGCCCCATCAAAATGGAACCTAATACGCAGAGAATCAAAGCCAAAGGCGGTAGCAGCACAAATAAGAGGCGCAAATAGAAGTGTTCGCCGCGCAATTGGGCGCGTTCTGATTTATCGGGCAGCGGCAAATCGTTCGGTGTAATCAGTGTGCGGATGAATATGTACAATAAATACAAACCGACAATGCACAAGCCCGGCACGACTGCGCCGGCAAATAAATCGCTGACAGAGACGGTATCGGGAGCGAAATTGCCCATTTTCATTTGCGCTTCGCTATAGGCATTGCCTACCACATCGCCTAAGACAATCAGGACGATAGACGGCGGAATGATTTGCCCCAAAGTGCCGGAGGCGCAAATCACGCCGGTAGAGAGTTTCGGGTCGTAGCCGTTTTTAAGCATGACGGGCAGAGAGAGCAGGGTCATAGTTACCACTGTTGCGCCGACAATGCCGGTGGCAGCGGCTAATAGTGCGCCGACAATGGTTACCGTAAATGCCAAACCGCCGCGCATGCCGCCGAATAAGAGCGTCATCATGCTTAGCAAATCTTCGGCAATTTTCGCTTTTTGCAGGGTCAGCCCCATAAAAACGAAGGTAGGCACGGAAATCAGGGTTTCATTGGTCATCACGCCGCCGAACAGGCGGTTGGTAATCATCGGCAAAACGCTCATATCCACATCGAAGAGCGGCGCCATGCCCGCGAAAATCAGGGCGACCCCTGCTAAAGATAAGGCAACGGGATAGCCCATTAAGAGCGCCATTCCCAATGCCACAAACATGACAATTGCAAGCCATTCCATTTTATTCTTCCTCCTTAATATGCCATTTACCCATTAGTACCAGAATATTGCGCAGTAATTCTGCAATGCCTTGCATAAACATCATAATGGCGAAAGTCGGCAGCAGAGATTTGAGCAAATATACATAGGGTAAGCCGCCCGGTTGAGTAGAGGCTTCACGGTATTTCCACGCGCTGGCGGCGTAATTCCAGCCGTAATAGGCAATCAAAACAGTAAAAGGCAATAAAAACAGAATGGTGCCGATAATATTCAGCAGCGCGCGTTTGCGAGAGGATAGTATGCGGTACAGCACATCGACCCGCACATGCTGATCGCTTTGCAGGGCATAGGCGGCACCCAACATAAAGACGCTGGCATGCATATACATGACCAATTCTTGCAGGGCAATCGAGGTCATATTAAAGACATAGCGCATCACGACCAAATAGGTCGTAAGCAATACCATGGCTAAGGTCAGCCAAGCGCAGGTTTTGCCCACGGCAATGCTCAAGCCGTCAATCAGGCGAATGATTTGCTGCATGTTTAACTCTCTTTGTGGTGGATATTGGGTTCTGCGGCAGTATGAGCATAAGAGCGGTCTTGATAGAAATCTTCGATGATTTTCAACACGCTGTCGGCATCATCGACCACTGTCATCAAATCCAAATCTTGGGCGGCGATTAAGCCCATGCCGAGCAATTGCTCGCGCAGCCAATCCAATAATCCCTGCCAAAAATTGCTGCCGACCAAAATCACGGGGATTTTGCGGCTTTTACCGGTTTGAATCAGAGTCAGGATTTCCGCCAGTTCATCCAGCGTGCCAAAGCCGCCGGGAAGAACGATGTAGGCATTGCAATATTTGACAAACATAGCCTTGCGGGCGAAAAAATAGCGGTATTTCATTGAAATATCCTGATAAGGATTGCCTTTTTGCTCATGCGGCAATTCGATATTCAAGCCCACCGACAAGCCGTGCGCCCCTTGATAAGCGCCTTTGTTTGCCGCCTCCATAATTCCCGGCCCGCCGCCGGAGACAACGGAAAAACCGGCATCAGACAAACGTTTGCCGATGTCTTCCGTTAATTGATAATAAGGACTGTCGGGACGCAGGCGTGCCGAGCCGAAAATGCTGACTGAAGGCGTGATAACCGATAAACGTTCAAATCCATCGACAAATTCCGACATGATTTGAAATACTTTCCATGATTCTCTCGAGAGCTGCTCATTGCTTTCCCCATGCAGCGGCTTTGGTGGAATACGATGTTTTATTTCCATGATAAATCTGCGTAAAAAGTCCGCTATTCTGCCGACTTTTCGCATTTATCTCAAGTATTTCATAAGAGAGATTTGTCCTTAGTATCAGGCAGAAAAAACGCGGCGTTTTTGCCGCGTTATGGGTAAAAGACGGCTTCATCAAAAGCCTAATGATTTTATGTGGCGTTGAGGCTTTGTCTTACATTATTCCTCATCATAGGAATAGCCTTGCTCTTCGCCGAATTCGTCGTCGCTGTCTTCATCATCATAATACCAGCCGCCTTCGTCGTCGCTATCATCGGAAAAGCCGCCCCAGCTCAGACTGTCGCCGCCGAGTTCTTGCACTTCATCTTCGTGGTCCTCGTCTTCATAGTCTTCATCAAAATCCGCCTCTTCATAAGCATCGAAGTTGTCAAAATCTTCAAAATCGTCCGTTTGCATATTGCCTCACTTAAACCGTTGTTCCAAATCCAATAAAAAAGTCTTGCGTTCCAATCCGCCCCAATAGCCCGTCAATGCGCCGTTTTTCCCAATCACACGATGACAGGGAACGATAATCGAGAGCGGATTTTTTCCGTTTGCCGCCGCGACTGCGCGCAGCGCCGAAGGGTTGCCGTAAAGCGCCGCTTGTTGGCTATAAGTCCATGTTTCGCCGTAAGGAATTTGCTTTAGCAAGTCCCAAACTTTGATTTGAAAGGGCGTGCCAAGCGGCGCTAATGATAGGCGAAATGCGCGCAATTTGCCGCAAAAATAATCTTCAAGCTGCGATTGTGTTGCCTGCAAAAGCGGGATTTGTTTTGCCTGTACAGGAGATCGATAGCTTTTTTCTAATGTTTCTTCAATCGATTGCCGCATTTTGACACTATCGACAAAATCCGCATAAACTAAAGCCGTCTGCTCGGCTTGGTCGTAAGCAGCGGCAAGCATGATGCCAATCGGCGTTTCGATTTCGCTTGTGAATAGGGTGGGCATGAGAAAGGCTTCCATTAAAAATAAGGGCTATCTTACAAGACTACCGCCTGCGGACAAACTTTGCGAAAATGCGCGCTTTATTTCTTGCGGAAACCTTTTATGACTGCCGACATCGTCATCACGCTTGCCGTCGCTTTGATTGCCACCTTTCTGTTCGCCACCGAAAAAATGCGCATGGACGCGGTGGCGATTCTGGTGCTGGCAAGTTTGGCTTTATTCGGGCAAGTGTCGCCGCAGGAGGCTTTGAGCGGTTTTAGCAATTCTGCCACGATTACCGTAATCGCCATGTTTGTGCTGGCGGCGGGCTTGCAAATCAGCGGTGCATTAGACGGCATCGGCGCTTTATTGGGGCGCGTCAAATCGCCGCTGGCGTTTTGCTGCTGCTGTTTGCGATTGTCTCGCTGATTTCGCCTTTTGTGAATAATACGGCGGTGGTGGCGGTCTTTATTCCGATTGTGATTGCGGCGGCGAAAAACATTAAATTTCCCGCTTCAAAAGCCCTGATTCCGCTGTCTTTTGTCTCGCAAATGGCGGGAGTAACCACGCTTATCGGCACCTCGACCAATTTGCTCGTCAATTCCATTGCCCAGCAGCAGGGGCATCGCGGCTTCGGCATGTTTGAGCTTTTTCCGCTCGGCATCATTTTTCTGATTATCGGCTATGTGTATTTGCTGACGGCGGGGCGCTGGCTATTGCCGGATAACAGCGCTCATCTGATTGACGAACGGCAAGACCTCGGCAAATACGTCGCCGAATGGCGGGTCAGCGCCGAATCGCCGCTTGTCGGCAAAACCATTGCCGATGCGGTGGATTTAAACCTCTATATCATCGGCGTATTGCGCGACGGCGAACGCCTTTCCACGCCCTCGCAGCAAGTCTTGCAGCGTCATGACATTCTGCTGGTACGCGGCTTGCCGGAAGAACTGCTCAAGCTGCGCGACCAATTCGCCCTCAAAGCCTTTTCCGTCTATGCGCATCAGCACAACAGCGACAATGCCGAAACCCAATGGGTCATCGCCGAAGTCATGGTCGCGCCCAATTCGCAATGGATAGGCGGCAACGTCGCCTTACTCTCGCAGCGTTGGAACCGCAACAGCACCGTCGTCGGTATTCAGCGGCGCAGCAAAATCGTGCGCGAACGTCTGCGCCGCATTCATTTCCACGTCGGCGACATCCTATTGATGATTCTGCCCAGAGAAGACATCGCCGATTTGCGCCGCAATCAAGACTTCATCATTCTCTCGGAAAACCACGAACGCAAAAAAACCGACTGGCGCGCCCATTTTGCCATCGGCGTAATGATTGTCGTGATTACCGCCTCCGCAGTAGGGATTGTCCCGATTACGATTACCGCCCTCATCGGCGCCGTCCTCATGGTCTGTGCCGGCTGCTTGAGTACGGAAGAAGCCTATGCCTCGATTGATTGGCGCATCATCATCTTATTGCAGGACTGCTGCCCTTAGGCGCTGCCATGAACAACAGCGGCGCGGCGGCATTTATCGTCGAACACAGCCTTAGACGCTTCAGCGACGCAGGACCGCTAATGGTGCTTGCTATCCTCTATCTGATGACCATGATTTTGACCGAATTGATGAGCAATGCCGGCACCGCCGTGCTGATGACCCCGATAGCCGTATCCACCGCCAACATGCTGGGCGTAGAAGCCTCACCCTTTATCATCACCGTCATGTTTGCTGCCGCTACCAGTTTTATGACGCCAGTCGGCTATCAGACTAATACTATGGTTTATGCTGCTGGTGGCTACCGCTTTAGCGACTTCATTAAAATTGGATTGCCGTTGAATTTGCTCTACTGGGCATTCGGCATCCTTTTTATTCCTATGATCTGGACATTCTACGGCACATAAAACGTCATTCTAGGGATTACTCTGAATTACAAGAATTTACACCTCTTGCAATTCGATGATTCTTCATAAAAGGGCAAAGGGACATTTTAGGTGCTGTTTTCGAGTTCTTTAGCTCTAAGGGACAAAATAGGTGCTATCTAGCGTTTTTTAAGCAAAATAATCTTTTATAAACTTAACCTTATTCTCCTTTCCCATGCCGCAATGACAAGCTA
>NZ_JBXGGR010000098.1:0-9593 GCF_056855035.1 Suttonella sp. | reverse complement strand
CCTATTGCTGCCTGAAAAGGCGGTAAGCAGCTTGAAATGGGCTGTTTAATCAGGATGAATGGGTAAAATTTGGGCACATAATGCCATTTTTCTTAAAAACCCCAAAACAACTTAAATGCTTTGGGGTTTTGCAAAGGTTTCCGAAAGTGAGTAGGACAAGATGCATATGTTTTCCTAATTCTTCAATGATTGCACCGGTGCGGGGATGCGTCCGCCGCGTCGGACAAAGACGCTGCAATTGCCTTCTTTGACCGGCATAATCGGCGCAGCACCCAGCAATCCGCCAAATTCGACCATTTCGCCTACGCCTTTATGCGGTACAGGGATAATGCGCACGGCGGTGGTTTTGCTGTTGATCATGCCGATGGCGGCTTCGTCTGCAATAATGCCGGCAATCGTGTCGGCGCCGGTGTTGCCGGGCACGGCAATCATATCCAAGCCGACCGAGCAGACCGCCGTCATCGCCTCGAGTTTGGATAGGCTGAGCACACCGGCTTGCGCCGCGGCAATCATGCCTTCGTCTTCGGAGACGGGAATAAAGGCGCCGCTTAAGCCGCCGACGGCGCTGCTTGCCATCATGCCGCCTTTTTTTACCGCATCATTGAGCATGGCCAAGGCGGCGGTTGTGCCGTGGGTACCGCAGACGGATAAGCCCATTTGTTCTAAAATCCGCGCGACGGAATCGCCGACTGCTGGCGTGGGGGCAAGCGATAAATCCAAGATACCGAAAGGAATATTCAGGCGTTTGGCGACTTCCTGCCCGACGAGTTCCCCTACGCGGGTAATTTTAAAGGCGGTTTTTTTGATGATTTCCGCGATATCGGTCAAATCTTGTGCATTGCTGTTTTCCAAAGCCGCTTTGACTACACCGGGACCGGAGACGCCAACATTGATGACGCTTTCGCCCTCGCCGCCGCCGTGAAATGCGCCTGCCATGAAGGGATTATCTTCCACCGCATTGCAGAAGACGACAAATTTGGCGCAGCCGAAGGCTTCGGGCGTGGCGGCGGCAATCGCTTTAATCGTTTCGGCAACGAGGTTGACCGCGTCCATATTGATGCCTGCCCGCGTGCTGCCGATATTGGCGGAGGCACAGACAATTTTGGTTTCCGCCAATGCCTGCGGCAGCGAAGCTATCAGCAAGCGATCGCTCTGCGACAAATCTTTATGTGCCAAAGCGGAAAAGCCGCCTAAGAAAGAAACACCCAAATCATTGGCGGCTTTGTCTAAGATTTTGGCGAGGCGGACAAAGTCTTCGGGCGTTTTCGCGCAAGCTGCGCCTATCTGCGCGATGGGCGTTACCGCGATTCTTTGATTGACAATCGGCACGCCGTAAGTTGCCGATACCGCCTGCACGGTGCTGACCAAATCTTTGCCGATGCGCATGATTTTCTCGTAAATCTTATCGCCCGTACGCCCCACATCGCTGTCTGCGCAGCTGTGCAAATCAATGCCTAAAGTAACGGTGCGCACATCAAAATGCTGATGAGAAAACATCTGCAAGGTTTCGACAATCTCGCCGTATTTCCATTCGCTACGCATGACTTAAATCCTGTGCATGGCGGTAAACAAAGCCTCGTGCTGCAAGCGAATATCCAATTCGCAGGCGCGGCCGTAATCGGCAAATACCTGTGCCAGCTCGGTAATCTCGCGCTGACAGGCAGATAAATCCGCCTCAATCATCATCGTGAAATAACCGCTCATCAATTGCTGGCTGATATTGACGATGTTTACCCGCTCCTCCGCCAATAATTTGCTCACATCATAAACAATGCCGATGCGGTCTTTGCCGATGACACTCAAAATCGCTTGCATACGCCCTTCTCCGAATAAAAATACACAGCTTACGCCTTTATCCGCCAAAAACAAAGCCGCAGCGGATGCGGCGCTTCATGCCGATACATTATACTGCTGTTAAGCGCTTCTTAGCGCAGCCTTATCTTAAAGCAAGGCAAATCCACTATAATGCGGCTATGAACGAACTTTTCCCCATTATCTTCAGCGCCTTTTTCACAGGGCTGGCAGGCGGCGCGCATTGTCTGGGCATGTGCGGCGGCATCGGCACCATGCTCGGTATGCACAGCCGCCTGCGCAATCAAATCCTCAGTTATCAGGCAGGCAGACTGTTTTCTTATACTTGTCTGGGCTTTTTCTGCGGTTGGCTGCTGCCGCTTATCGGCATACACCCCGGCATGGGTGATACGGGACTATGGATTCGCCGCATCAGTTCTCTGATTATCGCCGCAATCGGGCTGATGCAAGTCTTCAACATCGCCTCCCTACGCCTGCTTGAACGCTATGGTTACCGCCTATGGCAGCCATTAAACCGCTTCTTGCAACAACTGCTGCCCATTCGCAGCCATGCCGATGCCTTTATTGTCGGTAGCCTTTGGGGGCTTCTGCCCTGCGGACTGATTTATGCCGCGCTTGCCATTGCCATCAGCCGTGCGCAAGCCCTAGAATCTGCGGCAGTGATGTTGAGCTTCGGACTGGGCACCCTGCCTGCCATGCTCGGCATCAGCCTCTTTTCGCGCCAAATCGCGCAAACCCTAGCGCATACGCATCTGCGTCGCGTCTTAGGATTACTGATTATGCTCATGTCGGCATGGGCATGGCACTAAAGGAAATCATCATGCAAAGTCCCGTTCTGCGCCGCGCCGGCGTCTTCACATGGCTTATCTTCGCGCTGTGCGTCCTATTTACGCTTCTGATTCGTGCCGGCGCTAAGCGAGAAATGCTTGCCTATTTCGTCTTTTATCCGCCGCTCATGGCGGAAGGCGAAATCTGGCGCTTGATTACCCCGACCTTCCTGCATTTTTCTTTTTACGGCTCGGTCATCATTCATCTGCTGTTTAATAGCCTGATTTGGCTCAATCTGGGCGGCTGGATAGAATATTGCGAAAAAGCTTGGCGTTTGCCCCTGTTGTTTTTAAGCACCGCCCTCATCAGCAATACTGCTGCGTATTTCAGCTACGGCGTAGCATTCGGCGGGCTGTCAGGCGTTGCCTACGGATTAATAAGCTATCTCTGGTGGGCGGGGCGGCGGGTTGTCTTATACCGCATGATATTACCCACACAAATGTTCTACGCCTTTCTGGCTTTCCTTGCCCTAGGCTACACGGGGCTGATTGGCAATATCGCCAACAACGCGCATCTCGGCGGACTGATTGCAGGCATTGCCTTTGCCACCCTGTTGCCGCCGCATTTTAAACCCTTAACAGCAGCGCAAGATTAAATGCTGGATTTAGCCGAAGCAGACATAGGAAAAGTGTTAAAATTTGTCGGCTAATCTTTTTCAACTGAAAGCTAAGGAGCACCTATGAGTACACGTACCGAACACGACACAATGGGCAATGTGGAAGTCCCGTCTGATGCTTATTGGGGGGCGCAAACACAGCGCAGCCGCGATAATTTCAAAATCGGCGGCGAAACCTTGCCTTTGCCGCTGATTGAGGCGATGGCATTAGTGAAAAAAGCGGCGGCAATCACAAATGCTTCTTTAGGGCGCATCAAGGCGGAGCAGGCGGATTTAATCACTCAAGCTGCCGATGATGTTTTGGCAGGCAAATTGGCAGGACAATTTCCTTTGGTGGTCTGGCAAACAGGTTCAGGCACGCAGTCGAATATGAATATGAACGAAGTGCTGGCGAATCGTGCGAATGAGATTGCCGGCACGGGTTTGGCAGCCTATCAGCCGATTCATCCCAATGACCATGTGAACCACGCGCAATCGACCAATGATTCTTTCCCTACCGCCATTCATGTGGCAGCAGCGATTGAAATCAACCGCTTATTAATTCCGGCCGTTAAAGCCCTGCGCGATACTTTAGATGCCAAAGCCAAATCTTTCGCTTCGATTGTCAAAATCGGGCGCACGCATTTGCAGGATGCTACGCCTTTGACTTTAGGGCAGGAATTTTCCGGCTATGTCTCGCAGCTTGATCACGGTTTGGATCGTTTACAGCATGCTTTACAAGGTTTATATGAATTGCCTTTGGGCGGTACGGCGGTCGGCACGGGCTTGAACAGCCATCCCGAATATGCCGTCAAAGCGGCGGAGCAATTAGCCACATTATCCGGTCTGCCTTTTGTGACCGCGCCGAATAAATTTGAGGCATTGGGCGGCCGCGATGCGGCGGTTTATGCTTCCGGCGCTTTAAAAACCTTGGCGGCGAGTTTGAACAAAATCGCTAATGATGTGCGTTGGTTGGCCAGCGGTCCGCGCTGCGGTTTGGGCGAGCTGAAAATCCCCGAAAACGAGCCCGGTTCTTCAATTATGCCCGGCAAAGTCAATCCGACACAGTGCGAGGCGATGACAATGGTCTGCTGCCAAGTCTTCGGCAATGACGTTACCATCAATATGGCGGGGGCAAGCGGCAATTTCGAGCTGAATGTGTATATGCCGGTCATCGGCTTTAATTTGCTGCAATCCATTCGCTTGCTCGGCGATGTCTGCAACAGCTTTAACGAGCATTGTGCGGTGGGTATTGAGCCGGTGCCGGAAAAAATCGATTATTTCCTGCATCACTCTTTGATGTTGGTCACGGCGCTTAACCGCAAAATCGGCTATGAAAATGCGGCGAAAGTAGCGAAAACCGCCTATAAAAACGACAAATCTTTGCGCGAAACCGCAGTCGAGCTCGGTTTGCTGACCGGAGAAGAGTTTGACGAGTTGGTCAAACCTGAAGATATGGTCGCCCCGCGTTGATAATTGCTCCAAAAGCCGCCCTCAACAAGGCGGCTTTTTTAACGCCGCTATAATGGATTGATATGAACAAAAGCGTATATATAGTCAAAGATTTCAAAAAGAGTTACAGTTTTGATTCATTTTGCTGTACTCTCTATAACGCTCGCAGCTTGATATTTTGTGTCACTTTTTCAGCTCTTCGACTATAGTCGGAGAAGTGAAAAAGTACTACAAGGCGGCGAGCCGCAGGCAGTACAGAGCGTACGGCAAGGCGAACTAAATTCGTAATACTTTTTCCATTCTTTTGCTATAGTCGAAGAACGGGAAAAGTATTACGGCATTGTCTCGCCTTGTACTGCTTTTTCACTTCTCCGACTATCGTGAATATCGATCCCTTATTTAGCGGAATAATGCTCTGCTGCTGCGATTGGCAAGACAGCGGAGCGTGGAAGGCTTGGTTTAAGAAGAATAAGCGCTGGCTTGCGACAGATTCGCCGTATGGTCTTTAGAAATACGGGTCAGTTTGTCGCTAAGAATTTTGAGCAGAATGCCGTAGGCGGGCAGAAATAGCACGATGGAAATGCTCAGTTTCCAAGCATAGTCCATCAGCGCGATTTCAACCCAGTGCTCGGCAAGGAAGGGATCGGCGCTTTTATAAAAGGCGGTGCTAAAGAAGGCGAGCGTATCCAGAGCATTGCCAAAAAGGGTGGATGCGGCGGGTGCCAGCCACCATTGTTTGTGTCGGCGCAGGCGGTTGAAGACGCTAATGTCCATGATTTGACCGATGAGGTAGCCGAGCAGACTGGCAAGGGCAATTCTCGCCACCACCGTATTCAGGCTGCTAAGCGCCGCAAAACCCATAAATTCGCCGTTTGAGAATAAGACGCCGATGAAGTAAGAGATAAAAAGTGCGGGAATCATGCTGAAGAAAATGATTTTGCGCGCGAGCGCAGCGCCGAAAATACGCACGGTGAGGTCGGTGGTTAGAAAAATAAAGGGGAAAGTAAATGCGCCCCAAGTGGTATGCAAGCCAAAAAGCGTAAAAGAGATTTGGACAAGATAGTTACTGGAAATGATGACAATCATATGCCAAAAAACCAGCCGGCGAAGTGCTTTTTGCTGTTGGGCGGGGCTAAAGTTGAATTGCTGAATTTGCATGTATATTCCTTGATAGTAATGTCGTTTGCCACATCGGGCGCTACGCCGAATGCCGAATGTGTTATGGTGCTGAGGTATCGATAGTTAGCGGCGACCGTGCTGAAAAAGGCGTTCGCGTGCCATTGCGGCATAAGGGCTGCCCGCTTGTCCGTAATTGGCATAGGGATGAATGGCAATGCCGCCGCGCGGGGTAAATTCGCCGAAGACTTCGATGTATTTGGGCTGCATCAGCGCAATCAGGTCTTTCATAATAATATTGACGCAGTCTTCGTGAAAATCGCCGTGATTGCGAAAGCTGAATAAATAGAGCTTGAGCGATTTGCTTTCTACCATGCGCTGATTAGGAATATAGGCGATATGGATGGTGGCGAAGTCCGGCTGCCCCGTCATCGGGCAGAGACTGGTAAATTCCGGACAGATAAAACGCACGAAATAATCATTGTCGTCATGTTTATTGGGAAAGGCTTCCAGAATGTCGGGCGCATATTGCGCGGGATAATGCGTCCCTTGATTGCCAAGCAGGGAAAGCTCGGCGAGTTCTTGTTCGTTTCTCATGTTTGACCTAGTTTTTTATGGTGGGAGGATTGCGAACCACGTTGTTTAACAATGTATTTTATAGAATCTTCATATGATTGCGAAAATACGCTATAAGCCGACAAAATGTCTTGCAACATTTTGGGCGGAAGACAGTTTACACGATATGGAGGAAAAGAGAAGGATGAATATTCACCCATTCTTGTCTATTGTCAATTATGATGCTGAAATAGTCGAAGAATTGAAAAAGTATTACGGTATTGGTTCGCCTTGTACTACTTTTATAATTATCAGAACCCTAAAAAAACGGCACGCAATTGCGTGCCAAATTAGGGAAGGACTTCTTTGTCTTAATCACGCTATGTGCGGACTAGTGATGATGATCGTGCGCGTCTTCAATCATAAAGGTTAAAGTCGCATAGCTAGCCAATTTTTGGCATTCGCTTTGATCCGGATAGTCGGATTTATGTACGACGCGGAGCTTCCAAAAGCCTTTGCGCAACGGATAGAATTGCAGGCTGCCGTCCGGACGCGTGGTGTCGGAGAAGGCTTGCGGCTCGAGTTTGTGAATTTTGTCGTTCGGATCTTTGGTCATAAAGCCGGAGAAGGTGCCGACGACGGTCGCGCCTTCCAAAGGTTCGCCATTGAAATAAACTTTCAGCGGAAAGCCTTCACCGATAATGATATTGGCAGGATTGTCTTGCGGCACGATTTCCAAACCTTGACCGACAGGTTTGGTTACCACCGCGGTATCTGCACTTTCATGTCCTGCATTAAGCACCATTTTGCCGTACATGCGGGTTTGTTCGCAGTAAGTGGCATCAGGCATTTGCTTTAAATTTTCCTGTTTCCAGCCATTGGCGTTTTTCGACCAGAAAGTCGGGCTGTATTCTGCGGTCAGCAGGTAGCTGCCATCTTTGATTTCTTCAGGCGAAGTGAAATAGATATTGCGCTTCTCACTGCGCACCATGTCGATTTTGCCTTCCGGACCGATGAGCTGCATCGGTTTTTTGAAGATGTGCATACGCTCTTCCGGAATGTCGGCTAAATCGGGGAAATCGCCGTAACCAAGGCTAGCTTTGAGAATTTCGCCGCCATGGGTGTGTCCTGCATCGACCCATACTTCATGGGCAAGGATCGGCAGGCTAAACATCGCCGCCATTGTCAGGGCAAGTACTTTTTTCATATTAACTCCGTATGTGTTTCAATCTTTCAAATGTTATATTGTTGCAGAAATTCTTGCAAGTTTTTTCTGCATCACATACGTAAATGGTTACACTATGCGCAGATAATATCAGGAGTAAGGAATGATTAAAGCGATTGTCCCTGGGTCTTTAATGATTTGCGGCGAACATGCGGTGGTTTACGGTCAATCTGCACTAGTTTGTGCGGTGGCGCAATATGTGCGCGTCAGCATTATCGAGCGTAGCGATGATGTGCTGCGCATTGACAGCGCTTTGGCGCAATATGAAGCACCTTTGTCAGCATTGAAAGAAGAACCCAAACTGCGCTTTGTTTTAGCGGCTGTACGCCGCCAATTGCCGCATACGGGGCTGGATATGGTCATTGAGAGCGAGATTGATCCTTTACTAGGTTTCGGTTCTTCAGCGGCGGTAACAGTCGCGACGCTTGCGGCTTTGTCCGCTGTCCGGCAAAAAGAGATGGATAATACTGCCCTGCACCGTGCGGCACATGAAGTAATTTTAGAGATTCAAAAACGCGGCAGCGGTGCTGATTTGGCAGCAAGCATTTGGGGCGGCATGTTGGCGTATTCGCCGCCGCCTGCGTTGTCAGTACAATCTTTGCCCCTACCGTCTTTGTCTTTAAGCGTGCGCTATGCGGGATATAAAACGCCGACTGCCGAAGTACTGGCGATGCTGGCAACAGCAGCGGAAGAAAATCCTGACGCGTATGCGGAGTTGTATCAGCGAATGGGGGCAGTCAGTCAAGCAGCAGCACATGCAGCGGCACAGCAGAATTGGCAGCTGTTTTACCAACACTTAAACGCTTATCAAATATTAATGCAAGAATTAGGCGTCTGCGATGCGGTGCAGGCAGCGCATTTGGCGGCAGTGCAGGATTGTGCGGCAGCGGCAAAAATCAGCGGCAGCGGCTTAGGCGACTGCATTATCGCTTTTGCCGAACGCACACCCGCACAACATCAAGCAGTGCAGATCGCGCCGCAAGGGCTGCTTATTATCAGAAATGAATCTGGCCAGTGAAAAAAGATGATGTCTCTCAATATAGTCGAAGAATTGAAAAAGTATTACAGCGTTGGCTCGCCTTGCCGTGTTATCTGTGCTGTCTGCAGCTTGCCGCCTTGTACCACTTTTTCACTTCTCCAACTATATTAGGGACAAACCATAATGCAGTTATCAATCAATTTTCCCGGTTGCTCAGATGGAAACCTTTGCAAAACCCCAAAAAATCCTCTAAATTCTCCCCAACCAAGAATTTAGAGGATTTTCCCATGAGCAGCTTTTTCTACCATTCCGCCCAAACCCTACTCAATCAATACGCTGACCGTTTCCCCTTGCTTAAAATCACCCAACTGCTCGATTGGCAAGCCATTGAACACACACTTGCCAGTAAAAAAGTGGCTTATTTGCGCGACCATGGTGGTCGTCCTGCTTATCCTTTGTTGCCGATGTTCCGTGCGGTATTGTTGGGACAATGGCACAGTCTTTCCGACTCCGAATTAGAAAACAGTCTGAAACCTTTGCAAAACCCCAAAGCATTTAAGTTGTTTTGGGGTTTTCAACAGAAATGGCATTATTTGCCCAAATTTTACCCATTCACCCCGAGTAAACAGCCCATTTCAGGCTGCTTACCGCCTTTTCAGGCAGCAATAGGCGCAATTAGCCTTAGCTTGTTGGCTGCTTTCAACAAATTCAAACACATCACCTTCAACACCATTTGCCCTTTGACTTTTCCCAAACCAAAATAGCTCGCCCGTTTACACTTAAACAGTCGGTGCAAAATGGCAAAGCTCTGCTCTACACGATAGCGAATTTTTGATATAGTCAAGGAAATCAAAAAGAGTTACAAATTCACAGGAAGTAAAAGAATAGTTTATCGATGCAATCTAAGCGCCAATCCTTGCGTTTACGTTTAAGCCAAGCCCACATTTTCTCGATTGGCTTCAGATCCGGACTGTATGGCGGTAGCCGTAAAATATGATGTCCCGCATCTGCGATAAGCTGTTAGGTATCCT
>NZ_JBXGGR010000083.1:0-26732 GCF_056855035.1 Suttonella sp. | reverse complement strand
ATTTAACGGTGTAAGCAAAAATTTCGAATGGCATTTGAAAGAATGCGAATGGCGTTGGAAGCAGAGTATTGATGATTTAGAAAAACATTTATGGTCGCTTCTGCAATAAATTATACCAATCACTCTGCTAGTCTAGAGCCTTTTCAATTCTTCGATGATATGCAATTATGATGATTTCATATGGATTCAATATCCTATATCGGCTTTTCATTATCTAAGCGCTGCTGTTTGCGGCGCTTTTGTTTTAGGCGGTTCTTTGTCTTGCGGTGAGATAATCGCGCAATTGCCCGATGCCGTAGCCGAGTTCGGCGGCTTGGTTGATGATGTCGTCAATATCATCGCCGTTTTCCGCCGCGATTGCCGCCCAGATGATGCAGCTGCGTGTACCGCTGCGGCAGTACATAAGGGTGTTTTTGCCGTTTTCGAGCAGCTTTTTGGTGGCGGCAATCATGTCTTCGGGAAATTCGCCGCCGCGCACCGGCAGATGGTGGCAGTCGATGCCGCAGTCTGCGGCGGCTTCGGCGATGTCGGCAAAGCCCGGTTGTCCGATTTCTTCTCCGTCTGGGCGGTGGCAGATGATTTGCTGTATGCCTTGTTCGGCAAGGTCGGCGAGGTGTTCCGGTTGGATTTGCGGGCTGAATTGTAAATCGTTCATAGCGTTTCCTTGGTGCTGCGGGCTAATTGGGGCGCGATGCCGATGTAGTCGGCGGGGCTTAAGCGGCTAAGTTCGGCTTTTACCGCATCCGGCAGTTCAAGGTTTTGCACGAAAACGGCAAGGGTTTCGGGCGTAATGTCTTGTCCGCGCGTCAGGGCTTTGAGTTTTTCATAGGGCTCTTCGATGCCGTAGCGGCGCATGACGGTTTGAATGGCTTCGCCCAAGACTTCCGGATTGGCAGCAAGGTCGGCGGCGATACGTTCGCGATTGACTTCCAGTTTGCCCAGTCCTTTTTCCAGCGAGGCGAGGGCAATAGCGGTATAGGCGAAGACGCTGCCCAGGCTGCGCAGGACGGTGGAGTCGCTTAAATCGCGTTGCAGGCGCGAAACGGGCAGTTTGGCGGCAAGGTGTTCCGCCAAGGCGTTCGCCAGTCCGAAATTGCCTTCGGCGTTTTCAAAGTCGATGGGGTTGATTTTGTGCGGCATGGTGGAAGAGCCGACTTCGCCGGCAATCATTTTTTGTTTGAAGTAGTGCTGGCTGATGTAGGTCCAGATGTCGCGGCATAAATCGAGCAGAATGGTGTTGGCGCGCAGGAGATTGTGCATGAGTTCGGCGATGTAGTCATGCGGTTCGATTTGCGTGGTCAGGGGGTTGTAGCTCAGTCCGAGGGTGTTTTCGACGAAGCGCTGCGCCAGTTGCGGCCAGTCGATGTTGGGATAGCTGATGTGGTGGGCGTTGAAGTTGCCGACCGCGCCGTTGATTTTGCCGAGCATCTCCTGCGTCTCGAGTTGGCGGATTTGCCGGCTCAGGCGGTAATGGACGTTGGCGATTTCTTTGCCTAAGGTGGTCGGCGAGGCGGCTTGTCCGTGGGTGCGCGAGAGCATGGCGGTGGCGGCTTCGGCATGGGCGAGTTGCGCCAGTTTTTCGGCGATGTTGTTCAGGCGTTCGCCGAGCCAGTCGCGGCCGTCTTTGAGCATGAGGGCGTAGGAGAGGTTGTTGATGTCTTCCGAGGTGCAGGCGAAGTGGACGAATTCGATTTTCTCCGCCAGTTCGGGATGGGCGGCAAGGTCTTTTTTCAGTTGGTATTCCACCGCTTTGACGTCGTGATTGGTGGTTTTTTCGATGGCTTTAATCGCTTGCGCGCTCGCCGGCGAGAAGTCTGCATAAAGGCGGTCGATAAAGTTTTGTCCGTCGGCACTGAGGCTTTGCAGTTCGCCGATGCCTTGTTCGTTGGCAAGGGTTTGCAGCCAGCGCAGTTCGACGCGGTAGCGGTATTTAATCAGTCCGTATTCGCTGAAGATGTCGCGCAGGGCAGCGGTTTTGTCGGCATAGCGTCCGTCGAGCGGTGAAACGGCGGTGAGGGTGTCAAGGGCTAGGGGCATGGCTTGTCCTTAAAGATTAGGCGTAAAAAAAGTAGCTGCTCCAGAGCAGCAGCAGGGCATATAGGGCGGCGAGGAGGTCGTCAATCATGATGCCGAAGCCGCCTGCGGTGTTGCGGTCGAGCCAACCGATAGGCTGCGGTTTCCAGATGTCGAAGAGGCGGAAGGCAAGCAGGCTGACGATGCTGACGGCGACAAAACCGAAATGGGCGTAGAGAAAGGGCGGCGCGAAGAGCATGACTGCCCATTGTCCGACAAATTCGTCCCAGACGATGCCGCTGTGGTCATGCACGCCGAGGTCTTTCGAGGTTTTGCCGCAGAAGTAGCAGCCGAAGGCAAAGGTAGCGGCGATAAAAAGCAGGTTGAATAGGGTTTTATCAAAGACTTGCGATAAAAAAGGCAGGAGTAATAAGGCGCCGAGCAGGCTGCCCCATGTGCCGGGGGCGGGACGGATCAATCCGCTGCCGAGCCCGAAGGCAAGAAAATGTACGGGCTTTTTCAGCAGCGCTTGCAGGCTGGGATAAATGAGGGTGCTTTTTTTCATGGGGCGGTTTGCTGTAAACATTCGCGAATCAGGCTCGGGCCGCGGTAAATCAGTCCGGTGTAAATCTGCACGAGGTCGGCGCCTGCGGCGAGTTTGGCGGTAAAGTCTGCGCCGCTCATCACGCCGCCGGCGGCAATGAGCGTGATGTGCGGCAGTTCGGCGCGGATGAGTTGCAGCATTTGGGTGCTGCGGCGGGTCAGCGGTGCGCCGGAGAGTCCGCCTTGCTGATTGCCGTGGCGGTGTGTTTGTACGGCGCTTTTGTCGATGGTGGTATTGCTGGCAATGATGCCGTCAATGCCGGCATCAGCGATGCTGCGGCAGATGCTTTGCAATGCGGCGTCGTCATTGTCAGGGGCGATTTTAACTACAATCGGCACATAGCGCTGATGCTGCGTTTGGCATCGGCTTTGCGCTTCTTTGATGCCGTCCAGCAGCTGCTTGAGTGCTTCGCCGAGCTGTAAATCGCGCAGCCCCACGGTATTGGGGCTGGAGATGTTAATGCACAGATAATCGGCTTGCGCATAGGCGGCTTCCATGCCGATGCGGTAGTCCTCAAGGGCGTTTTCATTCGGCGTGTCTTTGTTTTTGCCGAGATTGATGCCGATAAGGGCACGGCTGTTTGCTTTGATCGCCGCGACTTTTTCGACTAAGGCGGCAACGCCAGCATTGTTGAAGCCCATGCGGTTGATAATGGCTTGGTGTTCGGGCAGGCGGAAAAGACGCGGCTTTTCATTGCCTTCTTGCGGGCGCGGCGTAACGGTGCCGACTTCGATAAAGCCGAAGCCCATGCGGTCGAAGGCGGCAATCGCAATTCCGTTTTTATCCAGCCCTGCCGCCAAGCCCAAGCGGTTGGGAAATTCCAATCCCATCAGTTTGATAGGCTGGCGCACTTCTTGGCGCGCAATCAGACAGGGGAAACGGCTTAATAGGGCGAGCGTCATTTCATGCGCTTGTTCGGGGGCAAGCCGAAAGAGCAGGGGGCGCAGGGCGGAATAAAGAGCCATTATGATGTCCTAGGTCTGTTGCTGTGCGAAGTCCTGCATATAGTCGATCAGGGCATCGACGCTGCGCATGTCGAGGGCGTTATAGAGGCTGGCGCGTAGTCCGCCGACAATGCGGTGTCCTTTTAAGCCGCTGAGTCCCGCCGCTTCGGCGTTTTTCCAGAACAGGGTATCGAGCGCTTCGCTGGGGGTGCGGAAGACGATATTGGTTTGCGAGCGGTATTGGGCGGCGATGTCGTTGTGATAGAAATCGCTTTGGTCAATCGCGGCATAGAGTTTGCGCGATTTGGCGGCGGCTTGGGCGGCAAAATGCGCGATGCCGCCTTGTGCCTGCATCCATTTCAAGACCAGATTTAAGATGTAAATTTGCCATGTGGGCGGGGTGTTGTATAGGGAATTATTGTCCGCATGCGCTTTGTAGCTGAAGAATTTGTTTATCTGCGGATGTTCTTGCAGGAGACTTTTGCGCACAAAGACTAATGCCAAGCCCGAGGGGGCGAGATTTTTTTGTACGCCGCCATAGACGATATCGCAGTCCTGCCAAGGAATCGGGCGGGTGTAGAAATCGGAAGAGACGTCAATGACCAGCGGCGCCGCGGCTTGCGGGAATTCGCGGAATTGGATGCCGTTGACGGTTTCATTGCTGCATAGATAGAGGTAGCGGTAATCGCCTTGCAGTTCAATGGTATCGGGCAGATGGCGGTATTGCTGTTCTTTGCCACTCCAAACGATGTCTGTTTCGGCAATGCGGGCGGCTTCTTCCGCCGCTTTTTTCGCCCAGACGCCGCTGTCGATATAGGCGGCACGTCCGCCGTCGGCAAGCAGGTTCAGCGGTATCATGCAGAATTGCTGATGCGCGCCGCCGGGCAGGAGCAGGCAGAAGAAGTCTTCGGGCATGTCGAGCAGTTGCGCGGCAAGGGCGAGCGTTTCTTCATGGAGCGGCTCGAAGCGTTTGCTGCGGTGGCTGATTTCCATCACCGACATGCCGCTGCCTTGAAAATCCAGCATTTCGGCTTGCGCGGTTTCTAGAACGGAGAGCGGCAGGGTGCAAGGACCTGCGCAGAAGTTGTAGATGCGGTGCGTCATGGCTGTTCCTTAGTCGATAATCGGATAGGAGTGTCCGTCCCATTGGTGTTTGGGGTCGGGAATGAAGGTCAGTCCGCCATCGTAGCCGTTGCTGATCAGCCAGCCGCCGAAGACGGCGCTGCGATAAAGCGTCGGCAGGTTTTTGTCATTGTTTTTCAAACGTTGCCATTCCAGTTTGGGGGATTTGGAGAGAAAACTATCTAAAAGAGACATTATTGGGCTTTTCCTTGAGGATATTTTTTCAGATAAATCAAGAGTAGGGAGAGTGCGGCAGGGGTAATGCCGGGGATGCGTCCCGCCTGCGCGATGTCGGCAGGTTGGACGCGTTGCAGTTTTTCCGCAACTTCGGCGGAGAGTCCGCGCACTTGGCTGTAATCGAAGGGCTGGGGCAATGCTTGTTCGCGGCTTTTTTGCAGTTTTTCGACTTCTGCGTATTGGCGGCTGATATAGCCTGCATATTTGGCGCGAATGTCGATTTGTTCGATGATGTCATCATCTGCCCAAGTGTTTTCGTCTTCGCCGGCGATGTACATCAGGCGGCGGTAATCCAGCTCCGGACGTTTCAGCAATTCGGCGGCGCGGGTATTTTGCGGCAAATCAGGGTATTGCTGCGGTCGGATCATGATGTTTTCAAGACGGCTTTGCTCGCGCTCGATGGCTTGCATTTTGTGTTCGAAAACGCGCATCCGCGCCTCATCCACGCAGCCCAGTTCAAAGCCGATGGCGGTTAGGCGTTGATCGGCATTGTCTTCGCGCAGCAAGAGGCGGTGCTCAGCGCGACTGGTAAACATGCGGTAGGGTTCGCGTGTGCCTTGGGTAATCAAATCGTCCACTAAGACGCCGATATAGGCTTGCTCGCGTTCGGGGTGCCAGCTGTCTTTGTCCTGAGCCCGTAAAGCGGCGTTGATGCCTGCCAAAATACCTTGTGCGGCGGCTTCTTCATATCCTGTGGTGCCGTTGATTTGTCCGGCGAAAAAGAGGTTGGCAATAGCTTTGGTTTCCAAGCTGTGATGCAGTCCCTGCGGATTGAAAAAGTCATATTCGATCGCATAGCCGGGGCGCGTGATAACGGCTTGTTCCATGCCGCGAATGGATTGGATGTATTGAATTTGTGCTTCAAAAGGCAGGCTGGTGGATACACCGTTGGGATAGAGTTCGTTCGTGCTGAGGCTTTCCGGTTCGATAAAGACTTGATGGCTGTTTTTATCGGCAAAGCGCATCACTTTGTCTTCAATTGAAGGACAGTAGCGCGGTCCGAAGGCATCGACAATCACGCCGGCGTACATCGGCGCTTGGTCGATATAGCGGCGGATGATATCGTGGGTGCCTTCATTAGTATGCGTGATATAGCAGGAGACTTGGCGCGGGTGTTGTTCGCGTCTGCCGAGATAGGAAAAAACGGGCAGGGGCTCGTCGCCGCGTTGCTCGGTCATGACTGAAAAATCTACGCTGTGTGCATCAATACGCGGCGGCGTGCCGGTTTTCATGCGTCGGGTATCAAAAGGTAAATCGCGCATTGCAGCGGCAAGCTCTAATGCCGGCGGATCTCCGGCACGGCCGCCGGCAAAATGATTCAGCCCGACATGGATTTTGCCGGCAAGGAAGGTACCGGCGGTTAAAATGACGGTCTGGGCATAAAAGTCGATTTTATGCTGCGTGCTGACGCCGATAACGCGGTCTTGTTCAAGGATCAGGCTGGTGGCAGGGGTTTGGAAAATATCCAGATTTTCCTGTGTTTCAACGAAATGGCGCACGGCGGCTTTGTATAAAATGCGGTCGGCTTGGGCGCGGGTGGCGCGTACTGCCGGACCTTTGCGACTATTGAGAATCCGCCATTGGATGCCGGCGAGATCCGCCGCACGCGCCATAATGCCGCCTAGTGCGTCGATTTCTTTGACCAGATGCCCTTTGCCGATGCCGCCGATGGCAGGATTGCAGCTCATTTGTCCAATGGTTTCAATATTGTGTGTGAGCAATAGGGTTTTTTGTCCCATGCGGGCTGCTGCGCAGGCGGCTTCTACGCCCGCATGTCCGCCGCCGACCACTATCACGGCGTATTTAATCGGATATTTCATCAGGAAGCACCAAAGGCTAATGCCGCTAAGAATTGGTTTTTAATCATATAAAGCACAATGAAAGCAATGATCGGCGTAACGTCCATGATGTTTAATAAAGGCGGGATGACTTTACGCAGCGGACGCATGAAAAATTCGTGACAGGTTTCGGCAATCTGCAATACCGGCTGTTGGCGCGGCGTTTGCAGCCATGAGGCGATGACGCTCAAAAACAGCGAATAAATCATCACGCTGATCCATGTGCCGCAGAAAAACCAAAAGGTGCCGATGCTAAAGCCTGCCGAAAGGTTGGCACGCGTGAAGGCAAGCCCCGTTATCAGGCTTAAGAGCCATGCTACAATTAGCGGCGAAGGGTCGTTTTTAGGACGGAATTGGGTTTTTAACAGGGCTTTTTTCACAATGTCGCGCACAGGCAGCACCACCGGTTCGGTGATGTCTTTTAAGCGGCGTGCCAGCGGGTTGAAATGGATGATGTGATGGATTTCGCAGTGATAACGGATAATAAATGCCGCAATCACCAGGCTGATAATCGTTTGAAGCAGACTGACGAGCATCTTACCAATCCTTTGTCAGCTCTTCGCCGATGGCACGGCTGCGCTCAACGGTGGCTTGCATGGCATCGGCAATGATGCGGTCGAAATCCGAATTATCCATTTGCTTGAGTCCTGCTTCGGTCGTACCGCCTTTGAGTGCGATTTTCTCAATCCAATCGCTGAATTTGCCGCCCTCGGGATTATCGACCATCAGGGTGCTGACGCCTAGGCTGCTGAGGCTGATGATGTCGAATAATTCTTCGCCTTCAAAGCCGTAGCGTTCGCCGGCTTCGCGCATCGCCTGCATAAAGCGGAAATAAAAGGCGATGCCGCTGGCGGATAAGGCAATGATGCCGTCGATTTGGGTTTCATCGTCCAGCCATGCGATGGAACCGACACCGGCAAATAAATCTTCAATGATGTGTTCGCAGTCTTCGCCGAGTTCTTGATCGCTGTAAATACCGGTCAGCGAGGCTTGCACTGCCGCCGCCATATTGGGCATGGCGCGGATGATGCAGACTTCATCGCCGAGAATTTTGCGGTAGGAAGCGATATCGATTGCCGCCGCTACCGTAATGATGGTTTTTTCGGATAAATCGTATTCGGCGAGTTCTTGTAATAAAGTCTGCATTTGTGCGGGCTTAACGCCGAGAACGAGATAATCCGCTTTTTCAATTACATAGCGGTTGTCCGTGTGCACCGGTAGGGCGAATGCTTCGCTGCGGGCTTTGGCTTTGGCGGGGTCTTTGCAGGAAACCAGCAATTGCTCGGCGCCGAAGACGCTGTCTTCATTGTCTAAAATACCTTTGATAATAGCGCCGTTTAAATGTCCTGCGCCGATGAAGCCGATCATGGGGAGCGAGTGAGCATGTGCCATAGAGTCCTCGTAATTGTTGTGGTGCGAAAATATCCGCCTAATGGTATCATGTTTTGCCGTAAACGGCAGAAGCCGTGATATGTTGTTTTAAGAAAAAGGATTTATTCATGTCAGAGGTTAAATCGGACGTTAAACTAGACGATTTGCTGCGTTTTGCACAAAAACAAGGCGCTTCGGATTTGCATTTGAGCTCGGGCTTGCCGCCGATGATTCGTGTGGACGGCGATGTCAAACGCTTGAATTTGCCGCCTTTGGAAAATCAGGATTTGCGCAATATGATTTTTGCGATTATGACCGATGCGCAGATGAAGGGTTTCGAGCAGACTTGGGAGGCGGACTTTTCAACCGAGATTCGCGGCGTGGCGCGCTTTCGTGTCAACGTATTTAACCAAAACCGCGGTATTGCCGTAGTCTTTCGTACCATCCCCAGTAAGGTATTGAGTTTGGCAGATTTGAAAGCGCCTGAAAAATTTGTAGATATTATCGATGTGCCGCGCGGTTTGGTTTTGGTTACCGGTCCGACGGGGTCGGGTAAGTCCACCACTTTGGCGGCGATGCTCAACCATATCAATGAAAACAAACATGAGCATATTCTGACGATTGAGGATCCGATCGAATTCGTGCATGAGTCGAAAAAATGCTTGGTCAACCAACGTGAGGTGCACCGCGATACGCAAAGCTTCTCAAATGCCCTGCGTGCGGCGCTGCGTGAAGACCCCGATATTATTCTCGTGGGCGAGCTGCGTGACTTGGAAACCATTCGTTTGGCGCTCTCGGCGGCAGAAACGGGACACTTGGTCTTCGGTACTTTGCATACCAGCTCGGCGGCAAAAACGATTGATCGTATCATCGACGTATTCCCGGGCGAGGAAAAACAATTGGTGCGTTCGATGTTATCCGAGTCTTTGCGTGCGGTAGTGGCGCAGACGCTGTTGAAGAAAATCGGCGGCGGACGTGTGGCGGCGCATGAGGTTTTGGTCGGGACTTCGGCGGTAAAAAACCTGATTCGCGAAGACAAAGTCGCCCAGATTTATTCCATGATTCAAACCGGTGCGCAATACGGCATGCAAACCCTCGACCAAGCCCTGCAGGTTTTGGTGCGCAGCGGCACGATCGACCGCACCACGGCAGCATCTAAAGCGCATGATAAAAACAACTTTATGTAAGCGTATCGGCGCATTGATCAAACAATGTGCCGGCTTAATGTATCCTTCTGATTTGATAAGTGAGACAGCATGAATATTGAAAAAGCGGAAATGCGTTCTTGGTTTGATAAATTGATTACCTTCGCAGCCGAAAAGAAAGCCTCAGATATTTTTATCAATACCAATTTGCCGGTAGCCATGAAATTAGACGGGCAATTGAACTATTTGCCCAAAGCGATGATGGATCAGGAAGATGTCTATAATCTGATTGAAACCATTGCGCGCCCGGAGGCGTATCAAGAATTTATCGATAATCACGAATTAAACATCATGGTGGAAGTGCCGGATGTGACCTATTTGCGGGTTAACGTATATATGCAGCGCAATATGCCCGGTTTGGTGCTGCGTTTGATCCCGGCGATTATTCCGGAATTGGACGATTTGGATTTGCCGCAGCCTGATGTGCTGCGCGAATTGTCGATGGCCAAACGCGGTTTGGTGATTATGGTGGGGGCGACCGGTAACGGTAAATCCACGACCTTGGCGGCAATGGTCGATCATCGCAATCAAAACTCTCAGCATCACATCATCACGGTGGAAGATCCGATCGAGTTTATGCACAAGAGTAAGAAAAGCGTGGTCATTCAGCGTGAAGTGGGGGTAGATACCAAAAGCTATGGCGCAGCGTTGAAAAACTCTTTGCGTGAAGCGCCGGACGTCATTCTGATCGGTGAAATTCGTGATGTGGAAACCATGGGCTATGCCCTGCAATTTGCCGAAACGGGGCATTTGTGTATGGCGACCCTGCATGCCACGAATTCCGTACAAGCCTTGGAGCGGATTTATAACTTCTTCCCGCTGGATCAGCGTGAGAAATTGCAGCTGGATTTATCAGAAAACCTGCGTTGTCTGGTTACCCAGCGTTTGTTGCCGCGCAAAGGTGGCGGGCGTGTGGTGGCAATGGAGATGATGATGAACACGCCTTATATCTCCCAGCTGATTTTAGAAGGGCAGGTGGGTAAGATTCACGAAGTCTTGGAGCGCGGCGAAGCGGAGCGCGGTGTCTTTAGTTTTGACCGCTGTATCTTTGATTTATATGAAAAAGATGAAATCGAATATCATGAAGCCCTAAAATACGTGCATTCTGAAAACGATTTCCGTATTCGCGTGCGTACGCAGTCCAAGCGTCGTCTGCCTGATGAATTACAAGCCAGCGGCGATGTCTTCTCCGTGCAAAGTGATGACAAACTCGAGCATGAATTGCTGCTCAAACAACGTGAAGATCGTCGGGCAGCGCGCAGAAGCACCGGCGGCTAAGCATGGCATATCACGCAGCGGATCTGGAACTGCTCAAAGGACTGGATCCTGTTAAAGTGCGGCCGGGCATGTACACCGATACAACCCGGCCGAATCATTTGGCTCAGGAAGTCATTGACAATAGCGTTGACGAGGCATTGGCGGGCTATGCCAAAAACATACGCGTCGTTTTGCATCGCGACGGCTCTTTATCGGTCAGCGACGACGGACGCGGCATGCCGGTTGACGAGCATCCTGAAGAAAAAGTCTCGGGTGTTGAGCTGATTTTGACGCGTCTGCATGCCGGCGGTAAATTTTCGCGCAAAAATTATGCTTTTTCAGGCGGCTTGCATGGCGTCGGCGTCTCTGTCGTCAATGCCTTGTCTTCGCGTTTGGAAGTCAGCATCGAGCGCGGCGGTTTTCGCTATCAATTGGCCTGCGAGCACGGCGAAGTGGTAGAGCCTTTGCAGGCGGTGGAAGCGATAGGCAAACGCCGCCGCGGTACGACGGTGCGTTTCTGGCCGGAAGCGCGCTATTTTGACAGCGTGAATTTCTCTCTGCCGCGCCTCTTGCATACCCTCAAAGCCAAAGCGGTGTTGTGCCGCGGTTTGCAAGTGAGTTTCCTTAATGAATATGACGGTAGCGAGCAGCAATGGCATTATGAAGACGGTTTATTCGCTTATTTGAGCGAAGCCCTGCAAGGGCAAGAATGCCTGCCTGCCGAGCCCTATACCCTGAGCTATCAAGACGAAGAACAGGGCGAAATCGATGTGGCATTCTGCTGGGTGCAGGGTATGGGGGCAGAGGGCATTTATGAAAGCTATGCCAATCTGATTCCTACCACCGGTGGCGGCACACATGTCAACGGTCTGCGTACGGGATTGGTGGAAGCGCTGCGCGAATTTTGCGAGTTCCGCCAATTGCTGCCGCGCGGAGTCAAACTCTCGCCTGAAGATGTTTGGGACGGCTGCCAATTTGTCTTATCGGTCAAAATTCCCGAACCGCAATTTTCCAGCCAAACCAAAGAACGCCTGAGTTCGCGCCAATGTGCCGCTTGGCTGGCGACAGTCATTACCGATCAATTCGGCCTGTATCTCAATCAGCACAGCGAATTCGGCGAAGCCTTAGCCCAATTGGCCATCAGCCATGCCCAGCAAAGAATGCGCGAAGGCAAAAAAGTGGTGCGGAAAAAAATCACACAAGGACCTGCTTTGCCGGGAAAATTGGCGGATTGTGTCAGCCAAGATTTAAGCATGACGGAGCTGTTTTTAGTCGAAGGCGATTCGGCGGGCGGTTCTGCCAAACAAGCACGCGACCGGCATACACAGGCTATCCTGCCGCTGCGCGGCAAAATTCTCAATACTTGGGAAGTGGATTCCGATGAAGTCATGGCAAGCCAATCCGTGCACGATATTGCGGTGGCGATTGGTTTGGATCCCGCCAGCGACGATTTGTCGGGCTTGCGTTATGGCAAAATCTGCATTTTGGCGGATGCCGATTCGGACGGTCTGCATATCGCTACCTTAATCTGCGCGCTTATGGTCAAGCATTTCCCAGCTTTGGTTGCCGCAGGGCATTTATACGTCGCTATGCCGCCTTTATACCGCCTTGATGCGGGTAAGCGCGTGGAATATGCGCTGGATGACAGTGAAAAAGAAGCGCTGATTCGCCAAATTCAGCGCGATGGTTTTCAAGGCAAAATCAATGTTACGCGCTTTAAAGGCTTGGGCGAAATGAACCCGCCGCAATTGCGCGAGACGACGATGAATCCCGATACGCGCCGCTTGGTGCAATTGCAATACGACAGCGCGGAAAACGTGGAATTGCTGGATATGCTCTTGTCGAAAAAGCGTAGCGGCGATCGCCGCGACTGGTTGGAAAGCAACGGCGATATTGCCGATAATTTGGATGCTTTGTGATGTCTGATACTTCTCTTATGCTGCCAGGCGATGAGCAGCAGTCTTTGCAGCGTTTTAGCGAGCAGGCGTATTTGAATTACGCCATGTATGTGATTTTAGACCGCGCTTTGCCGAGTTTGGCGGACGGTTTGAAACCGGTGCAGCGGCGTTTGGTCTATGCGATGAGCGAATTGGGCTTGAGCGCGACGGCGAAATATAAGAAGTCGGCACGCACGGTGGGCGATGTCTTGGGTAAGTATCATCCGCACGGCGACACGGCTTGCTATGAGGCGATGGTCTTGATGGCGCAGCCTTTTTCTTATCGTTATCCTTTGGTGGACGGGCAGGGCAACTGGGGCAGTCCCGATGATCCCAAATCCTTTGCCGCCATGCGTTATACCGAGTCGCGTTTGAGTCCCTATGCCAAATCGCTGTTGCAGGAATTGGGCGAGGGAACGGTGCAGTGGACGGCGAATTTTGATGGCACTTTGCAAGAACCGGCGCAGTTGCCGGCACGTTTACCCAATATTTTGCTCAATGGCGGCAGCGGCATCGCTGTGGGGATGAGTACTGATATTGCTCCGCATAATCTGCGCGAGGTGGTGGCGGCTTGCCGCGCTTTGTTGGCCAATCCCAATTTGGATACGCAGGCTTTGATGCGCTATGTGCCGGCGCCGGATTATCCCACCGGCGGCGAGTTAATCAGTTCTGCGCAGGACTTGCGCAGTCTGTATGAAAGCGGCGGCGGTTCGGTGAAATTGCGGGCGCGCTATGTGCTGGAAGAGGGCAATATCGTGATTGAGCAATTGCCTTATCAAGTCTCGGGTGCGCGGGTGCAGGAGCAAATTGCCAAGCAAATGCAGGAGAAGAAGCTGCCGTGGCTGGAAGATGTGCGCGACGAATCCGACCATGAGCAGCCGACGCGTTTGGTGCTGGTGCCGCGTTCGCAACGCGTGGACAGCGAGCGTTTGATGCAGCATTTGTTTGCCACTACCGATTTGGAAAAAAATTACCGTGTTCAGTTCAATATGATCGGTTTGGACGGCAAGCCGCAAGTGAAAGGCTTGAAGCAGATTTTGCAGGAATGGCTGGTCTTTCGCGAGCAAACCGTGCTGCGTCGTCTGCATCACCGTTTGCAGGCGGTGGAAGAGCGTCTGCATGTCTTGGCGGCTTTGCTGATTGCTTTTTTGAATTTGGACGAAGTGATTCGCATCGTGCGCGAAGAAGAGGCGCCTAAAGCAGTCTTGATGCAGACCTTTGCCTTAAGCGAGGGGCAGGCGGAGGCGATTTTAAACACGCGTCTGCGCCATTTGGCGAAACTGGAAGAAATGAAAATCCGCGAGGAGCAGGAAGCGCTTTTAGGCGAAAAAGCGCAATTGGAAGCCTTAATTGGCAATCAGGCGGCGCGCCATGCCTTGATGAGCGAAGAATTAGCCGCCGATGCGGAGGCTTACGGCGATGCGCGGCGCACTTTATTGGTGGAACGCGAGGCGGCGCAGGCTTTGGACGAAAGCGAATTATTGCCCAGCGAGGCTTTGACTTTTGTCTTATCCGAGATGGGCTGGGTGCGCGCGGCAAAAGGGCATCAGATTGAAGGGGCGGCTTTAAGCTATAAAAGCGGCGACGGCTTTTTGCTGCAATTGGCGGTAAAAAGCAATCAAAGCCTGTGTTTGTTAGCCGATAATGGGCGCTGTTATATTTTGCCGATGGCGAATTTGCCGTCGGCGCGCGGCAACGGCGAACCTTTGAGTAGTATGTTCAGCCTTGAGGCGGGGAGCAAAATCATTGCCGCCTGTCTGTGGCAGGAAGCGGCGCAATATGTGGTGGCGGCGGATAACGGCTGTGGATTTTTGGTCAGCGGTGCGGATTTGTTCAGCAAGACCAAAACCGGCAAGGCGTTAATTCACACAGGCGAGGCAAAGGCATTGAAATTGCAGATGCTGGAATCGGCGGATTGCCAATTGTTTGCCGTCAATAATGCCGGACGGGCTTTGTTCGTGAAAGCGCAGGAGTTGCCGCAATTGGCAAAAGGCAAAGGCAATCAGATTATCGCCATTTCGAAAAAACAATTTGCAGAAGGCTTGCGTATGAGCCATTTGCTGGCGCTATCTTCCCAAGAAGACGTGCTGCTGCTCTGTGCCAAGCAGAAAATGCGTATCCGCCATGAGGAGCGCGAACAATACCAAGGCGCACGCGGCAGCAAAGGCGCACCCCTGCCCAAAGGTTATCGGCAAATCGAGCAGGTATTGATTGAAATGCCGGAAAAGGATTCCTAATGCAGACTTTACCCTTATTGGATTTGCATACCGCCATCGAGCGATTGAAATATTGGGTAGCACCGCTGCTGGATGAGGCGACTTTGCAGCGCACGCAAGAAGCCATCGATGTGTTCGCCAAACGGGACGGCGAACATCTCTATACCGCTTTGCAGGCACAGGCGCAGGCAAAGGCGCCGGATTCTTGGTTGGCGGCTTTGTGGCAGCGGCAATTTTTGCTCAATCGCGACAGTCTGCCCTTTAGCGATAACAATATGACCTTGAAAATCGACTGGAAAGCGCCGCAGACGGGGATTAAACGCGTGGCGCATTTTGCTATCGCGATGGCGCGGGTGCATCAATTGTATTTGCGTCAGCCCGATACCTTTCAATCGGAATTGAGCCAGCTGGGCTTGGGGAGCGAGAATTTTTGTTTGGCACAATGGGAAGTGCTCAAAGGCGCGATTCGCCGCCCCAATAATCAGAAAGACGAAATTGTGATTCATGAGCCGAAGGCGGACGAGGGCGGATTTATCATCGTGCTTTATCAGGGCTATGCCTGGAAAGTGCAGATGATGGATGAAAAGGGAGATATCGCCAATCCGGCGCAGCTGGAAAACGTGCTCTACGAATTGCTGCAAAATACCGTGGGTGAAAAGAGCGTGCCCTTTGTTACGCCATCTTTGCTGCCGGCGGAATTGGCGTTGGAAGTGCGGGCGCAGTTGCTGTGCCGCGATGAAAATGCCAAAATCATGCAGGCGCTGGGGCGGGCGTGGTTTATTCTGACTTTGGATAATGTGCATTATCTGGACGAAAGTGAGGCGTTTTTTAATGCCGCTTTCGGGCAAGGCGACGATTATTGGGCGCATAAGCCCCTGAATTACATTTGCTATCTTAAAGATGACCGCTTTTTCCTGCATTTCGACCACAGCTTTTTGGATGCGGATACCGCTGTGGATATGCTGGTTTTGGGACAGCAATTGCAAGACAAAAGCACCCAATATTCGCGCAAAAACAAATTGGCGGATAATTTGTCTTTAACGTCGCTGAATTGGATGATTGACGGGCGGCGCAACAGTGCCGAAAACGGCAGCAAAGGCGAGGGCGGAGACGGCACTTACGGCTTGCTTTATGATGCGCTAACCCAATTCCGCCATCAAAGCGAAACCTTGATGGTCAGCATGTATGATGTGTTTATGACCGATGAAGAAAAGCGTCTGCTGCGCGATTATTCCCTCTCGGGCATTATCGAAATTTTGCTGCAATACGCGCAATTCATTACTTACGGCGAAGTGCGTCACAGCAGTCAACGCATTGATATGCGGCATTTTTATCATGGACGCAGCGATTCAATCGCCACCGTGACCAAAGATTCTTTAGAAGCCGTATATGCCTTGGCGGAGCATCGTTTGAGCCTTAAGCAATTGCAGCAAGCCGTGCAAATCCATGAAAAACGCGTGCGGTTGAGCAAAAACGGCGGCGGCATCAACGGCTTTTGGCTTGCCATGCGTTATATGGGAGAGGCGCAAGGGGTAAGCATCGATTTGCTGCAAGACGAAGGATTGCTGATTTTGATGCAGCCTTTTGTCAGCACCATAGAATCGAATAACCGCCACAGCGAAGGTAAATTGGTCTTTGCGCCGCCGCATGATAGCGGGCTGGCGGTCAGTTACAATGCCAGCCTGAATTACTGCGATTTTGTCATTACGCATCGGCGCAGCAAAATCAATGAAGTGGAAAAATTCACTCGTGCCATCGGCAGCGGATTGAAACAGATTCTCCTGCTTTTGCGCGAGCAGCAATAATTGCCGCTATAATAGACGCTTTGATTTTCTGGGAAAAGCCGTGTTTCGCAAAATTGTATTGGTTGGGCCGATGGGGGCAGGGAAGACCTCATTGGGCAAGCGCTTGGCAAGCCGCTTGAAATGGCAGTTTTTTGATACCGATCATGTGGTGATTAAAAATTCGGGCGCCGATATTCCGCTGATTTTCGAGCGCGAAGGCGAGGCGGGTTTTCGCCGCCGCGAACATGCGGCTTTGAAAGAGGTTTTGGAAGCGCCGATGGATGCGGTGATTGCCTGCGGCGGCGGCATTGTGGTGACGCCTGAGAATCGCAGCCTGATTATGACCCAGCCTTTGGTGGTTTTCTTGGACGTTTCGGTGGAGCGGCAATTGGAACGCATCGGCTTGGATAAAAACCGTCCCTTGATTCATGCACCGGATAAACGCGAGCGTTTACAGCATTTGCGCGATGAGCGCCTAGGTTTGTATGAAGGCATTGCCGATATGCGCATCGATACCGACAGTAATAATTTCAATCTTTCTTTTAACCGCCTTTATTGCGGCGTGAAAGATTTTCTGCAGCAGGGCAGTCTTGCTCAGTGAACAGAGCCGGCGCAAAGCCGGCTTTTTTAAGCTAATTCCCGACCACAAAGCGCATCATCAGAGTAGAAAGGTAGCCGCCGACGGTGCCGACCACATAGCCTAAAATGCCGAGCAAGACGCCGACAGGGGCAAGGGCGGGGTGGAAGGCGGTGGCGACTATGGGCGCGGAAGAGGCGCCGCCCGTATTGGCATTGGATGCCACGCAGAGATAAAACAGCGGTGCGCGTATCCATTTGGCAATCAGGAAGATAATGCCGACGTGCAGGCTAATCCATAAGGTGCCGACTAAGAGCAGTTGCCAATGGGCAATCACGCCGCGCAAATCAATCTGCATGCCGATGGCGGCGATGAGAATGAAGATAAAGGCGGTGCCGATTTTGCCCGCGCCGGCATGGTCGAGCGTGCGCGCAGGGGTAAAGGAGAGGCTGATGCCCATGACGGTGATGCTGATGACTGACCAGAAGAAAGTATTGTCGAGGCTGTAGTCTTTTGTCCACGCGAATTGCCCGAAGTATTGGGCGATGCTTTTGCCCAAGGGATGCGAGATGCCGACGGCGGCGAAGGTCAGCCCGATGATTATCAGCAAATCATTGAGGCTGGTGATGCGGGCATGCTCTTTTTCATAGGATTCGACGGCGCTAATCAGGCGGTTGATGGCGGCGGTATCGGCGTTCAGCCAGCGGTCGATTTTAGCCTGATGTTTGGCGAGAATGAAAATGACGAGCAGCCATAATGAGGCATTGCTGGTATCGACTAAAATCATGATGCCGAACATGGTGTCGTCAATGGCAAAGACTTCTTTCATGGCGGCCTGGTTTGCCGCACCGCCAATCCAGCTGGCGGCAACGGCGGAAAAGCTGCGCCATAGGGTATCGTCTTGAAAGGCTTCGGGGTTGACGAGGGAGTAGAGCCACAGGCTTAAAGGTCCGCAGAGCATAATCGCCAGCGTGGCGGCAAAAAACATGGCAAGCACTTTCCAGCCCAGTCCCAAGAGTTTGGGCACGTCCATGGACAGCGTCATGAGGAATAATGCCGCCGGCAAGAGATAGGTGGCGGCAAAGCCGTAGATTTGTCTGCCGACGCCTTCGCCGAATGTGCCTAAGGTGTTGAAAGTCGCAGGAATAAAGCAGCAGAGCACGATGGCGGGGAAGACGGCGTAAAAACGTCGCCAAAAAGGATGATCGAGTTTGGCGGTGTAAAAAATCAGGGCGACGATGCCCATAATCAGTCCGAATGCGCTCGGCAGACTAGAGATGACCATGTAAATTACTCCTTAAGGGGCGAGAAAATGGCGGTAGGCGGGGTTGTGGGTTTCTTCGTGGTAGTCGAAACCAATGCGGTCAAGATGTTGAATCAGCGAAGCATAGTCTTTTGCCTGTATGCCGCAGAGTACGCGTCCGTAATCCGAGCCGTGGTTGCGGTAATGGAAGAGGCTGATGTTGAAATCCGCGCCCAAGGTGTCGAGAAAGTGCATCAATGCGCCCGGACGCTCGGGAAAGCCGAAGGCGAAGAGGTATTCGTTGTCGATATTGGCGCTGCCGCCGATCATATAGCGCAAATGTTCTTTGGCGAGCTCGTTGTCGCTGAGGTCTTCGGTGGCATAGCCTGCCTCTTGCAGGGTGTTGACAAATTGCGCCAATTGTTTGGCGCCGCCGTGCAGCTGTAAGCCGACAAAGAGTTTGGCAAGGTTGTGGTCTTGGTAGCGGTAGTTGAACTCGGTAATCATGGCATCGCGACCCAATAAGGCGCAAAAGGCACGGTAAGCGCCGGGGCGTTCGGGAATGGTAATGGCAAGCAGTCCTTCGCGGCGTTCGCCGATTTCCGCGCGTTCCGCCACAAAGCGCAGGCGGTCGAAATTCATATTCGCGCCGCTGATAATGCTGATGAGCGTCAGTCCCTGCGCCTGCTGCTGCGCCGCCCATTTTTTCAGTCCCGCAGTTGCCACTGCGCCGCTAGGCTCTGCCACCGCGCGCGTGTCGTCAAAAATATCTTTCATTGCCGCGCAGATTTCATCAGTACTGACCGTAACGAAATCATCGGCATATTGGCGGATGAGGGAATAGGTCAGCTCGCCCGGTTGTTTGACCGCCACACCATCGGCAAAAATACCGACATGCTCTAATATTTGCCGTTCGCCGCGGCGGATGGCATTGGTCATCGAAGCCGCGTCTTCAGGCTCAACGCCGATTAATTTGATGTCGGGACGCAGGGATTTAATCAAAACGGCAATGCCGGCAAACAAACCGCCGCCGCCGATTGGCGCAAATACCGCATCGATTTTGCGCGGATATTGGCGCAGGATTTCCAAACCGATGGTGCCTTGCCCAGCTATTGTGTATTCGTCATCAAAAGGATGGATATAGGTATAGCCGTGCCGGTGCATTAATTCATGCGCTTTTTGCGAAGCCTCGTCGTAAAAATCGCCGTGCAGAACGATTTCCACCCATGTGCTGCCCAAGCGGCGCACCGCATCGACCTTAATCGCCGGCGTGGTTTGCGGCATCACAATCACCGCTTTAATCCCTAAACGCTGCGCCGCCAAAGCCACGCCTTGCGCATGATTGCCCGCCGAAGAACAAATCACGCCGTTTTGCTTTTCCGCCGGCGTGAGATGATACATTTTGTTATAGGCGCCGCGGCATTTGAAAGAAAAAACCGGCTGCAAATCTTCGCGTTTGCAATGGATTTGATGCCCTAAACGCGCCGAAAGACGCGGCATATTGTCCAAAGGCGATTCGATAACCACGTCATAAACCGGAGCGGTGAGGATTTTTTCGAGGTAAGCTGACATATTTTTCACATTGCTGTAAGATTTACCGCAATTTTGCGGTACCTCACAGGTGCGGTCAAGTCATAAAATCAATTTTAGACGGGTAAAAAAATGAATCAGCAAGCGCTCAAACAGCAAGTTGCCGCTAAGGCATTAGAATATATCGAAGAAGGTATCGTTTTAGGCGTCGGCAGCGGCTCGACCGTCTTATGCTTTATCGAGGCATTGGCACGTTCGGGCATGCAATTCAAGCAAATTGCCGCCGCATCCGAATCTTCCGCCGCCGCCTTAAAAGCCGCCGGTTATTGTGTCAGCGATTTGAATGCCTGCGACCCTATCGACGTCTATATTGACGGCGCGGACGAGGTCGATCCGAACAAATGCCTTATTAAAGGCGGCGGCGCGGCGCTGACGCGCGAAAAAATCGTCGCGGCTTGCGCGAAACAGTTTATCTGTATTGTCGATGCCTCGAAAATGGTGCCCGTATTAGGCAAATTCCCTCTGCCTGTGGAAGTGATTCCGATGGCACGCAGCTATGTGGCGAGAGAATTAGTCAAATTAGGCGGCGAACCGCGCTGGCGCGAAGGCGTGGTAACCGATAACGGCAATTGGATTTTAGACGTGCATTATCTGGATATCCGCGAACCTGCCGTCTTGGAGCAAAAAATCAACAATATCGCCGGTGTGGTGACTAACGGCATCTTTGCCAAAGAAAAAGCCCATATCGTGCTGACTAGCCAAGCCGACGGCAAAATCGCGGTTTTTGATTAATCTGTCTTGTGATAAAGGACGCTATGTTAAGGCATGGCGTCCTTTGTTTTTCTTGTATAGTCGAAGAATTGAAAAAGTATTACGGCGTTGGCTCGCCTTGCCGTACTATCTGTACTGTCTGCGGCTCGCCGCCTTGTACTACTTTTCCACTTCTCCGACTATAGAACTTATCTACAGCTTTATATCAGAGTGGGATTTAGCCGATGTCCGTGCCGTTGCCTAAGCCCATGCTGTCGATGATGGCGTTGTTGTCGCGCCAGTTTTCTTTGACTTTCACGAAGTTGCGCAGCATGACTTTTTGCTCCAGCATGCGTTCCAAGTCTTCGCGTGCGGCTTTGCCCACCGCTTTCAGGGTTTGTCCGCCTTTGCCGATGACGATACCTTTTTGGCTGTCGCGTTCGACCATAATGGTGGCATCAATATGCACTACGCCTTTCTCTTCTTGGTAGCGTTCGATAATCACGCCGAGTTCGTAGGGGATTTCTTGGTGCAGATAGCGAAAGAGTTTTTCACGAATGGTTTCTGCCGCCATAAAGCGCATGCCGGCGGTGGTGATTTGCTCTTCGGGGAAGATCCATTCTTGTTCTGGAAGCTGTGCGCACAGCACTTTGACGAGTTCGTCTAAATTCTGTGCGCGGCTGGCAGAAACCGGCACGATTGCCGTCCATTCTGTTAATTGCTGGCGTTGCTCGAGTTCGGCAAACAGGGCGCTTTTGTCTTTTAGGCGGTCGATTTTATTTAGCACATGGATTTTCGGCAGCGGGAGTTTGGCGATGCCTTCGGCGACTTTTTGGTCGTCCGCTGTCCATTGTCCGACTTCCGATACTTGTACTACGGCATTGACGAAGTCCATTGCCTGCCATGCGGCGCGGTTCATATGGCGGTTGATGGCTTTTTTGCCGTCGCTGTGAATGCCGGGGGTGTCGATAAAGACGATTTGGTTTGCCCCTTCGGTGTATATGCCCATCAGCGCGTGGCGCGTGGTTTGCGGTTTGCGGCTGGTGATGGCGATTTTTTGCCCGAGAATGTGGTTGATAAGGGTGGATTTGCCGACGTTAGGGCGCCCCACTATGGCGATGTATCCTGATTTACTCATGCTTTATCCAAATAATGAGAGAGAAGAATTTCCGCGGCGGCTTGTTCGGCTTTTTTGAGGCTGGAGGCGCTGGCGGTCGTGTGGCGGTCATGCGTTTGCGCTTCAATGGTAAAGATGCGCGCATGGTCGGGGCCGCTTTCGCTGATTGGGCGGTAAACAGGCAGCGGAAAATTATGCCCTTGCAAATATTCTTGTAGACGGGTTTTAGGGTCTTTGAGGGCGTCGATGTCGGGCAAAGAGGCGAGGGCTTCGCTAAAGAGGGCGAGGGTAAAGGTTTCGCAGCGGCTGAAGTCGCTGTCTAAATAGACGGCGGCAATCAGGGCTTCGACGGCATCGGCTAGAATGCCTTCGCGTCTTGTACCGCCGCTTTTTAATTCTCCGCTGCCCAGTTGCAAATAGTCGCCGAAGTGCAATGATTTGGCGATGCTTGCCAGTTTGCTGCCTTTGACTAAGGCGGCGCGCATGCGCGTCAGGTCACCTTCCGGCGCTTTGGGGTGTTTGTGGTAGAGGTAGTTGCTGATAATGGTTTCCAGCAGGGCGTCGCCTAGAAATTCTAGGCGTTCGTTGTGCTGCGCGCTATGGCTGCGGTGGGTTAGGGCTTGCTTGAGCAGGGTGGGACACGTAAAGCGGTAGCCGATTTTGCGCTCCAGCGCCGCCCAATCGGTTTTTCTCATCAGGGAATGCTCTTGCCGATGCGGTTGCAATGTCCTTTGCCCATGATGCAGTCGCTGTTCAGCCAAATAAAGAGGGCTTTGCCGACGATATTGGCTTCGGGCACAAAGCCCCAAAAACGGCTGTCGACAGAATCGTCGCGGTTATCGCCCATGGCGAAATAATGTCCTTCCGGCACGGTGATTTCGCTGCCGTCTTGGAACATAAAGGGCTGGCTGGAATGCGCTTGGCGGGCGGCATTCATGCGAAACATGGGATTTTGGTTGAATTGGATTTGGTGGCTTTTGCCGTTGAGCGTTTCATTGGCGACGATGTAACGCTGTCCGTTGTCATGACCGAAGCGGCTGATATCGGCATCGGCGAGCGGCACTAATTCGCCGTTAACGGCAATTTGTCCGTTGCTGAAGACGATTTTATCGCCGCCTACGGCAACGATGCGCTTGATGTAATTGATTTTCGGATTCGGCGGATAGCGGAAGACGACCACGTCGCCGCGTTTGACGTCGCCGATCGGCAGGATTTTATGGTGCGTTACCGGCAGGCGCAGTCCGTAGCTGTATTTGCTGGTCAGGATAAAATCGCCGTTTTGCAGGGTGGGTTCCATAGAGGCGGAGGGAATTTGGAAGGGTTCCCATAAAAATGAGCGCACCAGCCAAATAATGAATAATATCCAAAACATGCCGCTGAAAAATTCAATGAATTTTTCTTTGGGATAAACGGGGTGGGCTGCCCAATGCAGCTCTTGTCCGCTTAGCGGCTGACGATTATTGATGTGCGCCTGTGCCGCATCATAGGCGGGGCGCAGTTTTCTGCTGATGCCGCCGTTTTGCATGGCTTGAGTGAGGCGCATGGCATAGCGGTTACGATCGGCATCGGTTTCCGCGCCGCCTTTGAAGGTTTTGAGCAGATAGCGGCGTTCTTTTAAATAGCCTTTGCTGTCAATAAGGTAAAAGATAAAACAGATGAGAACTGCTAAGGTAAGCAGCAGTTCGAAATTTTCCATGATTTTCTGCATAATCAATCCTAGTCGTTATTACTGCCGGCATCGCTTTTGAGTACGGCAAGGAAGGCTTCCTGCGGAATTTCCACGCTGCCGACTTGCTTCATGCGTTTTTTACCGGCTTTTTGTTTTTCTAAGAGTTTGCGTTTGCGCGATACGTCGCCGCCATAGCATTTTGCCAATACGTTTTTGCGCAGGGCTTTGACGGTGGAGCGCGCGATGATGCTGGAGCCGATTGCCGCTTGAATGGCGACTTCAAACATTTGGCGCGGAATAAGGTCTTTCATGCGTTCGACCAGTTCGCGTCCGCGATATTGCGCTTGCTCGCGATGCACGATGATAGATAGGGAATCGACTTTGTCGCCGTTAATCAAGACGTCGAGGCGGACGAGATTGGCGGCGTCAAAACGCAGGAATTCATAGTCAAAAGAGGCAAATCCGCGCGAGACCGATTTGAGGCGGTCGAAAAAATCCAGCACCACTTCGCTCATCGGCAGTTCAAAGCGCAATTGCACTTGCGTGCCGGCATAGTGCATATCGCGCTGCACGCCGCGTTTTTCGATGCACAGTCCCATGACCGCGCCCACATATTCCTGCGGCAATAAAATATTGGCGAGAATAATCGGCTCGCGGATTTCTTCAATCATATTGGTGGGCGGCAGTTTGCTCGGATTGTCAATGTGCAGGGTGTTGCCGTCGGTGGTTTGTACTTCGTAAATGACTGTCGGGGCGGTGGTAATCAAATCCAAATCATATTCGCGCTCTAACCGCTCTTGGATGATTTCCATATGGAGCATGCCTAAGAATCCGCAGCGGAAACCGAAGCCTAAGGCTTGCGAGGTTTCTGGTTCGTAAAACAAAGAGGCATCATTGAGCGAGAGTTTGGCGAGAGCGTCGCGCAGGTCTTCGTAATCATCGGATTCAATCGGGAACAGTCCGGCAAATACGCGCGGCTGCACCTGTTTAAAGCCGGAAAGCGGTTCGGCGGTGGGATTGTCCGCATCGGTGAGGGTATCGCCGACCGGCGCGCCGTTAATATCTTTAATCGAGGAAATCACAAAGCCGACTTCTCCTGCGCGCAGCACTTCTCTATCTACCGGTTTGGGCGTGAAGATGCCGAGTTTGGTAATCAGATGGCCGTCGCCGGTACTCATCACGCGCATTTTCTGCTTGACGCGCAATTCGCCGTCAAATACGCGTACCAGTGTAACCACGCCCACATAGGCATCAAACCAAGAATCGATAATCAAGGCTTTAGTCGGGGCATTCGGGTCGCCTGTGGGCGCAGGGATTTGCGCCACGATTTGCTCTAATAATTCCGGCACGCCGACGCCGGTTTTGGCGGAAACGTTCAGGGTTTCGCTGGTGTCCAAGCCGATGATGTCTTCAATTTCCTGCTTGACGCGTTCAGGGTCGGCAGAAGGCAGGTCGATTTTATTCAGCACCGGCAAGACTTCCAAATTTTGCTCAATGGCGGTGTAGCAGTTCGCTACCGACTGCGCTTCCACACCCTGTGCGGCGTCCACTACCAATAAAGCGCCTTCGCAGGCATATAAAGAACGCGAAACTTCATAGGAAAAGTCCACATGTCCGGGGGTATCGATGAAATTGAGCTGATAGATTTCGCCGTTTTGCGCGGTGTAGTTCAAAGATACCGACTGAGCTTTAATCGTGATGCCGCGTTCACGTTCAATATCCATTGAATCAAGCACTTGTGCTGCCATTTCGCGTTCGGAAAGTCCGCCGCAATGTTGGATGAAACGATCTGATAAAGTAGATTTGCCGTGGTCGATATGGGCAATGATAGAGAAATTGCGAATATGGCTCTGCATAGGTGTCCGAAAATCAATGCTAAAAGACGCGCATTATACTAATCCGGCTCTGAAAAGCCATGCCAATTTTCCGTCGGCGGATGTCTGTGCCTGTCGGTGCTTTTGCTATCGGCAGGCAGCCGGCAATGCAATTTTTAGGGGCTGTCGTGTTAAAGTAAGCGGTTTTTAAGATGGATATGTCATGCGAGAAGCCTTGCGTTTAACGTTCCCGATTATGATGGGCTATATTCCCTTGGGTTTAGCTTTTGCCGTTATTTGGGTGCAGCAGGGTTTGCCTTGGTGGGCGGCGATTGCGGCGAGTGTTTTTTTATACGCGGGTTCTATGCAGTTTTTATTGGTCGGGCTGTTGGCGGCGGGCGTGGATTTGGGCGCTGTGCTGCTGGCAACGGTGGCGGTGAATTTGCGGCATATTTTCTATGGTCTGTCTTTTCCTGCCGCCGCTTTTCAGGGGCATCGTCGGGCATTGAGCTATGCGATGTTCACCTTAACCGATGAGGCGTATTCCGTGTGTGCGCAATTGGGTAAGCAGGCGGATTGGCGGTTATTAACTTGGGTGCTGCTGCTTTGTCATTTGTATTGGATTGGCGGCACGGTCTTGGGGGTCTTGGCAAGCTGGCTGATTCCGCCGCAGGTTTTTGGTTTTGATTTTGCTTTGGCGGCATTGTTTACGGTTTTGGCGCAGCATCATGTGTATTATCCCGAACGGCGTCCCGCTTTATTTTTAGGCTTGACGGCGATTGCGGCAGCTTTGCTGCTGGTGCATGTGGGCGGGATAGACAGTAAGCAAACTTTGGCATTGGCGATTGCGGTGTTGCTTGTTTTATTGTTCGTAACGCCGCGCCGCTTTTTATTGGCACAAGGCGGGAATGTATGAATCAGCCGGATAATGTCAAGATTATTGCTGCGATAGCGGTCAGCGCCGTGGCGACTTTCGCTTTGCGCGCCTTGCCTTTTGTCTTATTGAAATATGCCAAGTGTTATCAAAAGCTGTTTGCCTTTTTAGGCAATGTGATGCCGCCGGGAATGATGATGATTTTGTCGCTGTATTGTTTGGCGGGTTTGTATTGGAACAGTTGGACGCAGGCAGGGGTCAGTTTTTTGGCTTGCGCGACGGTGGTGCTCTTGCAGCATGTTTGCCGTCAAGCGGTTTTGAGCATTTGTTGCGGGTTGGCGGTGTATGTGATCGGGCAAAGTCTGCTGAAGGCTTATGTTTTATAGTCTCTTAACGTCAAAATGAGATTATTTCAGGCGCTATTCCTGATGAAATGTGCATCTCTCAATCTCATTTTGACGTTAAGGTAACCTGAGTTCGGAATAAGCCCCCTCTATTTAGCAGCCGCCAAAGCATTCTTCCCAAACATCTGCGGCTTATACGCAAACAAGCAATATGCCGTTAATCCAGAAATCAGATTCAACAAAAATCCCTTCTCTGAACGATGGCGAGTATGTTCAATTTGGCATA